>MHIZ01000022.1:32238-32840 GCA_001817765.1 Candidatus Colwellbacteria bacterium RIFCSPLOWO2_02_FULL_44_20b
GCTTATTTTCTGCGTGAAGTCGGTTGTCGCCCCTTTGATCTGGATTGAATCTCCTACATTTACTGGTTTTGTGAATTTGATAATCGCAACACCTATGCCGCCGTAGAAGTGCGTGATTTTTCCGATTGGTTTTGTTTCGATTTTTTTGTCCACTTTTTTAGGTGTGGTTTTACGACCTTTTTTACTAGGACGCTTTATACTTTTTTTCGGTTTTTTAACCGATTTTTTACTTTTCTTCATTGTTACTTAAGGTTTCGATAATTCTTTCGACGAGATTTTTTGGTTCGGCATCGAAGACGATTTTTGCGGCACCTCGATGCGCGACATCGAGAATTTCTTTAATCATATCAGCAATACCTCCAGATTCTTGGAGAATGCCGACCGGTTTTTCATCTTCAAAGGCAATACTAAACTCATTTAATGTTCCGATTCTTCCGCAGACGGTGATAACCGCGTCAGCAGAACGAATCAACAAAAGGTTCCTGCTTGAGAACCCATAACCGGTATAGAAAATCATATCATGGTAATCAACCGGCAGTTCCATTTTTATATGCTCCTTTTCGGAGACGGCGGGAGAAAATCCGATTACGATACCTCCGGCT
>MHIZ01000023.1 GCA_001817765.1 Candidatus Colwellbacteria bacterium RIFCSPLOWO2_02_FULL_44_20b
ACGCGGCGTTTACTTTTCTTCCACGAGCGCAGATTGATGTCGTTCTTGAAGAAACTAAATGGGAATACGTTAATAGTGTTTCCGCTGACGTTAATCTTTCGGAGCGGAGCGGAGTGGTTAAAGATGGCGCGGTTACTATACTTGGTGAAATTCTTTCAGAGCGTAAAAACCTCAGTATGCAGTTTCCGGCTTCAGCAAAGAAGATTGTTGAACGGAAATCGGAAGGAGTTCTCATTATCTATAATGGCTATGATTCACGACCCCAACAGCTTGTGAAGACAACACGATTTAAATCTCCTGATGGAAAAATTTTTCGTCTTGACGAGGGAGTTACGGTTCCCGGGGCGAAAATCGCGGACGGTAAGATTCAGCCTTCGAGCATCGAAGCGGCAGTAACAGCCGACAAACCTGGAGAGGAGTACAACCTGCCCGCGGGCGTTCGTTTTGTCATTCCGGGATTTGAAGGAAAGCCTCAGTATCAAGGATTTTACGCGGAATCAAAGGGAGCTTTAAGCGGTGGCGTGATTGGTGAGATGAGCGTACCGACCGAGGACGATATCGCGACAGCTAAGGAAGAAACACGAGAGGCGCTTCAGGACGCGTTCGCTGCCCAGTTCACGACACTTTTTCCGGAAAACGTAACGTTTCTAAAAGACGCGTCTCGTCTTCTTATTGTGAAAGAACAAGCGATCGAAGGCGCGGTTCAAGATGGAACATTTTCTTATTTTATCGAAGGTGAAATGCAGGCGTTTGTTTTTCGAGAAGATGATCTTTTGAAAAATTTTGGAAAGCTTGTTTTGGCGGACGCGCAAACGGAGCTTGTTCCAAAAGACTATTCGTTTACATATGGCGTGCCGGAAGTTAACTTTCAGGCGGGGAAGCTTAGTGTTCCTGTAACGTTTCAATCGGTTTGGACATATCCGTTTGATCGTACTCATCTTGCGGAAGAGGCGCAGGGCAAGACAGAACAAGAACTTACGGCGCTTCTTCTTTCTGTTCCCGGGATCAAATCGGCGAGTGTTTCTCTTTGGCCTTTCTGGGTTAAACGGGCTCCGGGGGGAGACGGGAAGGTTCGTGTAGCTGTCCAATAGAAATATAGCCTTGTTTTCATTGAGTTACACTCTAGCTTCCTGCACGCTTATATTGACTTCCTCTAGGGCCTATGCTAGTTTTTATCAATAACGGATTATGAAGGATTCAGCCAAGTCGGAGCTTGTTCAGGGCGTTGTTGAAGAGAGTTTGCCGGGGACAACGTTCCGGGTTCGTCTTTCAACCGGAGAGACCATTTTGGCGTACATTTCTGGGCGGATGCGAATTCACCGCATTAAAATTCTGCCGGGCGACAGTGTTGTTGTCGAGATGACGTCTTATGATCGAAATCGCGGAAGAATTACACGGCGACTGTAATCATGAGTTATTCGTTATCTAGAGATTTATGAGCTGCGAAGTTTTACATCGCACTCTTTTTTCTGTCTTTTTTATGATATGAAAGTACGAGCATCAGTCAAAAAAATCTGTAAGAACTGTAAAGTTGTTCGTCGTAAAAGACGGGTTTATATTATTTGCAAGAATCCTAAGCATAAACAACGACAGGGATAACCTTTTATTATGAGACTACTTGGAGTAAATATTCCGGATACTAAGCGCGTTGAAATTTCTTTAACGTATCTTTATGGCATTGGACCCGCGCTTTCGCGTCGGATGCTTCATGATTTGAAAATCAGTCCTGATAAGCGAGCGAAAGACATCACATCGCAAGAGGCGAACCAGCTCAAAGAATATATTGAAAAGCATTATAAGATTGAAGGAGAGCTTCGACAGATTGTTCGCCAAAATGTTCAACGACTCAAAGATATCGGTTCGTATCGGGGCAGTCGGCACGTCCGACGGCTTCCGGTTCGTGGCCAACGCACGAAAACAAATTCACGAACAGTTCGCGGCAACACTCGAAAAACGGCGGGTAGCGGTAAGCGTAAAGTAGAGCTCAAATAATATGGGTAAGAAGAAAATCGCAGAACAAACCGAAAATAAGACGAAAACAGCCGCGACAGAGGTTGCGAAAGATCAGTCTTCGGAGAAAACCCAATCAGCCGGAACGCGGAAGATTGAAACAGGGCGCCTTTACATTAAGGCCTCGTACAATAATACTTTTGTAACGATGACTGATGAGAAGGGAAACACGCTTGCGTGGGCCTCTGCGGGATCGCTTGGTTTTTCAGGGCCGAAGAAAGCAACGCCATTTGCGGCTTCAAAGATTATAGCGACGATTGCCGAGAGGGTCAGTAAAACGGGGCCGTTTAATATTCATGTTTTTGTAATGGGCGTTGGGAGCGGACGTGACACGGCGGTCAGATCGCTTCCGAATCATGGGTTTTCAATTCTTTCGATCAGAGACGTAACTCCAGTTCCGCATAACGGGGTGAAACCAAAGAAAGTGCGAAGAGTCTAAAATACAAAGTATACGATATACACCATGGCACAGCGAGTTTTAGAAAAAAAGGAACGAAGTTTGGGCGTGAAACTTTTCTTGAAAGGCGAGCGTTGTAATTCGCCGAAGTGCGCCTTAACACGCAAACCATATCGACCAGGTATGCATGGTAAGAGTTATCGTCGGGCTCCCTCAGAAACAGGACGCCAGCTTCTTGAGAAACAGAAGATTCGCTTTACGTATGGACTCCGTGAAGAGCAAATGCGGCGCATATTCGAAACAGCCGTTAAAAAACTTTCAGTAGCGACTGACCAAGCGCTTCTCGATCTTCTTGAGCGTCGACTTGATAATGTTATTTATCGGCTTGGACTCGCGACGTCGCGCTCGATGGCAAAACAACTTGTTGGTCATGGACATTTTCTTGTGAATGGCAAACGGGTAACTGTACCGTCGTATCTTGTACGACCAAACGATGTTCTTACTATCAGAACTCAATCAAAAGAACACCTAGTGTTTAAAGATTTAGCAACAACTCTTAAGAATTATGAGGTGCCGGGATGGCTTTCGCTTGATATGACAACTTTTCAAGGTACGGTTCTTTCGGCTCCGAAAGACCTCGATGTGCCTTTTGATATTAATTTAGTGGTCGATTACTATTCCCAATAAACATTTTTAATAAACTTTTATGGAAATTATTTACTTAAGCGAAAGCATTAAAATTAAGCGAGTTTCTGAAGATGAAAAAGTCGGTGTTTTTGACGTTGAGGGATTATATCCGGGTTACGGTTTGACGGTTGGTTCAGCGCTTCGACGGGTTCTTTTCTCGTCGTTGCCGGGCGCCGCAATTACTCACTTTAAGATCAGGGGAGTAAGCCACGAGTTTTCGACTCTTCCCGGAGTTCTTGAAGATATTGTTGATATTGCTCTTAACCTTAAATCGGTCAGGTTTAAGTTTTTCGCCAAGGAACCACAGGTTCTTACTCTTTCGGTTAAAGGGGAGCGCGCTGTGACGGCTGCGGATATTAAGGGCAACGCGGATGTTCAGGTAGAAAATCCCGATGTTCACATTGCAACACTCACTTCGAAGAACGCGGTACTTGATATGGAAATTACTGTTGAGCGCGGTCTTGGCTACGTTCCGGTTGAAGCGCGGAAATCTGAGAAACTTCCTATTGGCGTTGTTGCCGTGGACGCGATTTTTTCTCCGGTTCTTAAAGTGAATTACGAACTTGAAAATATGCGCGTTGGCGATCGAACTGACTACAACAGGTTGCATCTTCATATTGAGACTGACGGAACGGTAAGCCCCTCGGAGGCACTTCACAAGGCGGCTAACGTTCTCCTTGATCACTTCAAAAAGGTTTCCGATATTGACGTTATACGGAACACAACACAGTCGGAGGAAAAGGAAAATACTGAGGAATCTATTTCTGAAGAAAAGGCTAAAAAGAAAACAGCTTCTAAGAAGGCGAAAAAATAATTTATTTTTACGATGCGTCACGGAAAAGAAGGCCGAAAATTTCATCGAAAACAAGGACAGCGAAAGTCTTTTCTCAAGGGCTTAACTGCTAATTTAATTATGGAGGGCAGAATTCAAACGACTGAAGCCCGAGCGAAAGAAATAAAACCCAGAGTTGAACGGCTTATTACTATTGGCAAACGGCAGAACGTGGCGTCTCTTCGCCTTCTCCTTTCGCGACTTCCGAAACCGGCAGCAATGAAGTTGTATCACGAGGTCGCGCCTCGTTTTGTAGAACGACATGGCGGATATACAAGGATTATCAAAGGGACGAGAAGCCGGATGCGTGATGGCGCGTCGCGATCAATTATCGAATTTGTTCTCTAATTCAATGGAATACGTACTTGACGCAAAAAATCAACATCTCGGACGCTTCGCCTCGAAAATCGCGCACCTTCTTCAAGGAAAAGATACTCCTTCGTATGAACCACGTCTTTTAGGCAGCAATCGTGTTATTGTTACCAATGTTTCAAAAATCATACTTACTGGAAAAAAAGCCGAGCAAAAAGTATACTACCGGCACACTCAGTACGTTGGACATCTTAAAAAGACAACGTACGAACAAGCTTTTCAAAAGGATCCGACATGGGTTTTGCGGCACGCGGTTCGGCGAATGCTTCCTCAAAATCAACTTCGAGACAAGCGACTTAAAATGCTTCAATTAGAACGATAATTTTTATGAAAGAAACACTACCTAAAAAACAAGATCGTTACTTTGAAGCCGTAGGACGGCGCAAGGAAGCTGTCGCTCGCGTCAGGCTTTTTACGGGTGGCAAGGCGAGTTTTGTCGTTAACGGCGTTGATTACAAAAAATATTTTCCACTTCTTCGCTATCAAGCTATCGCGGCGGCACCGCTTTCAAAAGTAACTCTTACTACCCAAGTTGCGGTTGAGGCTAAGCTTATGGGCGGCGGCGTGAGTGCTCAGGCTGAAGCGCTTTCACTTGGAATTAGCAGGGCACTTCTCAAGGTAAGTCCTGAAACTCGAACTATTCTTAAATCTCTAGGATTTCTGACGCGCGACGCACGCGCTGTAGAGCGCAAAAAATACGGACTCAAAAAGGCCCGACGTGCACCGCAATGGTCAAAACGGTAAAACCGATTTACATCTGCTTTCTTTTTATTTTTTTTGTTGTTCTTGACGTTTTAGCAAATATTTACGATTGGTTTTGGATTTTCGGATGGTTTGACGTTCTTATGCACTTCTTAGGTGGAGCTCTCGCGGGCGCTGCGTTTTTTTGGATTTTTCCGCGGTTTTTTATCACTTTTAATCGTTCGTTTACGCAATTCTTTATTACTTTTACTCTTGCGATGGGGTTTGTTGCTCTTGTTGGAGTAGTGTGGGAATTTCATGAACTCGTTTTCGACATTCAAGGAAGCGTTGCGGATACCATGGAAGACCTTTTTAATGATTTCGCAGGCGGCGCAGTAGCCGCCCTTATTATTTTCTTCAGACAAAAGAAATCATTCATCGCTTCTCAACCTTCTACCGATGCCTAAGCCGCACCTTTCAATTATTCTTCCTTTTAGGGATAGCGAACGAGAACTTTTTGCCCTTACTCTTTTGAAACTTGATGAAGCGCTCAGTACTTCAGATTATTCGTATGAAGTTCTTATTCTTGAGGAAAACGCTCGCGTTGAACTTCACCCTTATTCTCAAGAATTTACCGGGCTTTTTAAGAAAACAAAGTGGTTTGAGAACGATACAGTACGCGGCGTTGGTGATCTTTTTCGCCAGGGGATGCTTAAAGCGCGAGGAACATTTCGGCTTTTTTTGGAACCTTTCGCAATTTCCTCTTTTGAAGGAATTTCTAAAGCACTCGCGCTTTGCGGGAAAGGATCGGAAATCGTTATCGGCAGGCGCACATTACGAACTCTTCGCTTTGAAGCATCGCGTTCGGCTTTTTTTCGAGCACGTACGGTTCTTACAACTCTTTTTACTGAACTCTCTCGGATTATTTTTCATTATGATACGCGGAGCGGATTTGTACTTCTTTCTGGAGAGACAGCGGACAAACTCGCTCTTCTTATGCGCGTTCAGAATTCCGGTTTTATTCAGGAACTCTTGATTCTTGGAAAACGGTTTGATTTTACGGCAGTTTCACACCCAATTGTATGGCAGCCCTCTCCAAACCACCTCACACTCCGAGAAAAATTCGTTTCTTTCCTTCAGAGCTTCAAGGTCAGGCTTTGGATTAAGAAAGGAAAATATGACACATAAAGCAGATTTCAGTTCCCGATATTTAGTTTTTATTATTAAAGTAAAAATCGAAGGTATTACGAAACAATGATGAATTATTTTCTCAGCAAAGAACGTCTTGAAGAACTTAAGAAGGAATACGAACATCTTACGACCCATCGACGTATCGAGGTCGCGGAACGCTTGAAGCGTGCCAAAGAACTTGGGGACTTATCAGAAAATGCCGAGTATATGGAAGCGCGAGAGGAGCAGGCGCAGGTTGAAACGAGAATCGTGGAACTTGGGGACATTATCAAGGGAGCGGTTCTCATTAAGAAGCAAGGAGGAAGCGAGATTATCGGGGTTGGTTCTACCGTGGAAGTCGCAAAAAATGGCACAACCGTGCGGTTTTCGATTGTTGGCTCTAACGAAACACGGCCGGAACAAGGATTTATTTCCAATGAATCACCGCTTGGACAAGCGCTTCTCGGCAAAAAAGTTGGGGATTCGGTTATAATTAATACGCCATCAGGAAAGGCGCAGTATGAAGTAATTAAGCTTGAGTAGAATTTTCCTTGCCGATAGACAGAAACTAGACAGCAACGCGACTCAGTTGTATTTTTGAGATAGGTTCTATGCTTGACGATATTATCAAAGAACGAAAAAAGAAGCTTGACGCCATTATTGCTCGCGGGTTAAATCCGTATCCGGCGCGTGTTAAGCGAACGCACACTCTTCGCGAGGCGCGGGAGAATTTTGAGGCGTTTAGCTCCGCGCAAGATTCTGTTTCACTTGTCGGACGAGTTGTAGCTTTTCGCGACCAGGGCGGCGTAGTTTTTTGCGATCTTAATGATTCGACGGACAAGCTTCAGGTTGTTTTAAAGAAAGAGGATCTTAAAGATTTTGATTTTATTGTTTCCGTATTGGATATCGGTGACTTCCTTGAAGTGACCGGGATGCTTTTTGCTACCCAACGCGGCGAACAGAGCATCGCAGCGACGAATGCGCGCGTTATTGTTAAAAGCTTACGACCGTTTCCAACATCGTGGAGTGGTCTTAAAGACATTGAGGAACGATACCGGCGACGTTATATTGATATGGTTTTGAATCCTGAAGTTAAGGAGGTTTTTCTTACTCGCTCAAGGGTTGTTCAAGAAATTCGAACATTACTTCTTAATGAGGGTTTTATTGAAGTTGAGACGCCGGTATTACAACCGATTCCGGGCGGCGCACTCGCGAAGCCTTTTACAACGCATCATAACGCGCTCGATATCGATCTTTATTTACGTGTTTCACCGGAGTTGTATCTTAAACGCTGCCTTGTCGGTGGTATGAATAAAGTTTTTGAATTCGCGCGAGACTTTCGCAACGAAGGCGTTGATCGTGATCACTATCCAGAGTTTACGATGCTCGAATTCTACTCAGCTTACCAAGACTACGAAGGACTTATGGACTTCACGGAGAAGATGCTTAAGCCGTATTTACCGGGATCGTGGGAGCGGATCCGTTATGCTGATACGTTCAAAAAATACGCGGGACGCGATTTGAAAGATATCCCGAACGAGCAAATTGATGAAGTATTTAAGAAAGAAGTTCGACCGAAAATTCAGGAACCGACGTTTGTAACTCACTACCCCAAGGCAATTTCGCCGCTTTCAAAATCGGTTGAGGGAGACCCCGAACTGACGGAACGTTTTCAGGTGGTTGTCGAGGGGACAGAAATCGTGAACGCGTTTTCGGAACTTAACGATCCGGTTGATCAACGAGAACGGATGGAGGAACAGGAACGGCAACACCGGGCGGGGAATGAAGAAGCGTCACGCTTTGACGGCGATTTCGTTGAGGCGTTAGAGTATGGAATGCCGCCGGCCGCGGGGCTTGGACTTGGGATTGATCGTCTCGTCCAACTTATGACGAAGAGTAAGGCGATCAAGGATACGATTATCTTTCCGACAATGCGGTCTCGAGACGAGGGGGATATAGAGTAAAATTTTGCTTTCTAATGCTTGATATTAAATATATTCGTGAACACCAAAAGGAAATTAAGCAGGCGATCGTTGAAAAACGGATCAAGCTTAACTTAGATCAACTTCTTGCGTTTGATGATAAACGGCGCGCGCTTGTGAAGCAGATTGATGATGTACGGAGCGAACGGAAGAAAAGCGCTGATAGAACAGAGAAGGCAACAGGCAAGAAACGCGAGACTTTTATTGAAGAAGGAAAAAAAATTAAGGAACGGATCGCGCAATTTGAGGTTGAGCTTCATAGCGTAGGGGAAGAATACGAGAACCTGATGATCAAGGTTCCTACTATTCCTTCGGCGGATACTCCGCGCGGCAAGGATGATAGCGAGAATGTCGAAGTTTACCGATCCGGAGAGCCAACGAAATTTGATTTTAAACCACGAAGCCATATTGAACTCGCCGAATCACTTGATCTTATTGATTTTGAACGAGGCGCTAAGGCGGCGGGGTATCGCGGCTATTATTTAAAAAACGAGGCGGTTATGCTCCAGATGGGACTTCTTACACATGCTCTTAAGAAGGCTATCAGCCATGGATTTACGCCTATTATTCCTCCAACGCTTGTCAAAGAGTTCGTGCTTTTTGGGAGCGGCTATTTTTCGGGTAGAAAATATAATCCAGAGACAGACGAAATTTATAAAATCGCGAATGAGGACAAGCTTGCTGATGGAACGCTCCAGAAGGAGGATCGTTTTCTTGTGGGAACCGCGGAGCCGTCACTTCTCGCGTATTACGCGAATGAGGTTCTTGATGAAAAGCAATTGCCGCTTAAATTATGTGGGTTTTCGCAGTGCTATCGGAGCGAGATAGGAAGCTATGGTAAAGACACCAAGGGTTTGTATCGTGTTCATGAATTTATGAAAGTTGAACTTGTCGGTATCACGCAAGCGGATGTCGCGGTTGCTGAGAAACTCCATACGGAGATGCTTGATCTTGCGAAAGAGCTCCATACGGACCTTGGATTGCCGTATCGTGTGATTCAGATTTGTACGGGTGATATGTCGGCCGGCAAATACAAACAATTTGATATTGAAGCCTGGATGCCGAGCAGGGATGGATGGGGAGAGACAGGATCGGCGTCTAATTTTCTTGACTGGCAGTCGCAACGACTTAATGTTCGGTACAAGGACGCACGGGGAGAGTTTCGGCATGTTTATATGTTGAACGCGACAGCACTTCCTTCGCCTCGCCCGCTTATCGCTATTTTAGAGAACTATCAGACGAAAGAAGGGGAAGTCGTAGTTCCTCAGCTATTGCGGGATTATGTTCAGAAGGAAAAAATCGGGAAGTCTAAAGCCGTATAGCTTAGCGGATCTTCACGCGAAGCAATCAGGACGCAAACGCGTACGCGTCTGGTCTTTTTTTCTTATAGGAGTACTTGTTCTCACTGGAGGAACTTATCTTATTTTTCTTTCTTCGTTTCTTAGGGTTCAAACATTTACTTTTTCCGATCCTCTTTTATTTTCTCGTGAGGCACTTCTTGAGAAGCTTCAGGTCTCAGTTACGCCTGACACTTTTCTTAGTTCAGTCTTAGGCGATGACAATATTCTTCTTTGGAATGAGCGTAGCGTCAACGACCTTTCTGTCGAGTTTTCATCGATTGCCTCAGTTGAGGTTCATCGCAACTTTCTCAAACGAGCTGTTACTTTTACTATTCGTGAGCGCGAACGAAAACTTATTTGGTGCCATATTTCTCGCGTAGAGGATGGAGCCGAAACGCCGCGGTGTTTTTGGATTGATGGGGTGGGACTTATTTTTGAAGAGGCGCCAATTCCTCGAGGAGGCCTTGTTCGGGTTGTTTACGATTATTCTTCTCGGGCCTTAGGACTTGGCGACTATGTTCTTGACGAAGATACTGTTCCTAATTTGTTTTTTATTTTTGATCTTTTCGAGCGTTTCGACTTTGTTGTTACTAATCTTGTGTTAGATAATCTCGGGCTTCGTGAAGTTACCGGAAATGTTACAGCAGGACCATTTTTGTATTTCAGCCTTGATACTAATCCCTCGTTTGCGTTGCCAGTTATTGATTCTCTTATTGCTTCGGGAGAATGGCGGAAAATATCGTATCTTGATATGCGCGTTGAGAATAAGGCGTATTACAGTTATCGTTGATACTACGAGCCATGTTGAGAGAGAAAAAGCTTGAATGGACACGTCATGTTCGTGCAAAGATGCGGTTTTACGGACTTTCGGAGCAACGTGTTCGCCGGGTTCTTCACACGCCGAAACGGATCGAAGAAGGCGTTGCTGAACGAACAGTTGCAATGATGCAGTCAGCTGGTTCGCCAAAACATCCATATGAAATTTGGACTATGGTTCGGGATATGAGTACTACGCGCAGGGTGATTAGCGCGTGGCGATATCCGGGAGTTACGAAGCCGGGCGAACCGCTTCCGGAAGAAATTCTTCGCGAACTTCGAAATTCTTCTCATGATTGATTATGTTTCAAAGATTCTTAAAGACGGTAGTGTTGGCGTGTTGCCGACAGACACGCTCTATGGGATTGTGGGGAGCGCGTTTTCAAAGCCCGCGGTATTTCGTATTTACCGTTTAAAGAAACGAACTCCTACGAAGGCGTGTATTGTTCTTATCGGTTCAATCTCCGAGCTTAAGAAGTTTGGGGTTCGGCTTACACCTCAGCAGAAAAAGTTTTTAGATAAGATTTGGCCGGGACCGGTCAGCGTTCTTTTTAAGGCTTCTTCCCGATTTCGTTATTTGCATCGGGGGACGCACGAGATTGCTTTTCGTTTGCCGAAACCGACGTGGTTGCGGAGTTTGCTTCTTGTAACAGGTCCGCTTATCGCGCCGAGCGCGAATTATGAAGGAGTAGAACCCGCGAAAACAATGAGAGAAACGCAACGGCATTTTGGATATGGCGTTGATTTTTATATGGATGGGGGACAACTTCGAGGAAAATCATCAACGCTTCTTGGATTTCGAAATGGTCGAATTCATATTTTACGAGAAGGAGTTAATGCGGAGAAAATTAAGAAAATCGTTTTTTGAAAGAGAGGCGGAGTTTGTTGCCGAGAAGTTACTCGGTACATTTTTAGTTCGACGATATCGAGGAAAAGTTACCGCTTTAATGATTACTGAGGTTGAGGCGTATAACGGACCGTTTGATAAGGCATCGCACGCGTCACGCGGGAGAACAGAGCGAAATAAAATTATGTTCGGTGAGGCGGGGAGATGGTATGTCTATTTTACCTATGGCATGTATTGGATGCTTAATGTTGTAACTGGACCAAAAAATTATCCGGCGGCGGTTTTGGTTCGGGGAACGTCAGAAGTTATTGGTCCGGGACGGCTTACGAAATTCTTGAGGATTGATAAAAAGTTTAATGGAACGAGTGCTGTAGGGCGAGGAGATTTGTGGATAGAGGATCGGGGAGTGCGGATCAAGAAATCACAGATCAAGCAGACGGCGCGGATCGGGGTTCATTACGCGGGGCCGTACTGGAGCAAGAAGGAGTATCGGTTTGTTTTGAGAGATTCTTAGTACCGGATGATTGTTTCTCGGAGACAGAATACCTCGACTCCAGCGGTCGAGGTTTCTTCGGCTCTCGTCCCGACAGTCCGCCTGGGGCGGAACCAAGCCTGTCGGGACTGCGAGACGCTCCTTAAAAACAATCATCCTTTTAACTTTCAAGATAAACCTTGGGAGGGGTAGGGGAAAAAGAGTAAAGGTTATTACGATTCCGAGACGTTCTTCAAGTAATTATTCTCAAAACAAACCTTGGAGGAACGAGGGAGGAAAAGAAAAACCCCCACATGCGCGGGGGGTTGGTGTCAAAATTTTAGGCGACCTTTTCAAGGCACCTGTAGAGGAACTCTACGGTGAGATGTGAAGATCACCTCCTTTCATATGACTCGATCATATATCGTCGAGATTAAAATTTTAAAACATCGACCTAACTTTCTTAAGTATAGAGAGATTGAAGATTTTTTGCGAGGCGTGTTACATTGTAAATGTTCTCTTATTCAGATGAAACTGTCTATCGGCATTGTGGGACTTCCGAACGTCGGAAAATCGACGCTTTTTAACTTACTGACGAAACAAGAGGTTTTGGTTGCAAATTATCCATTCGCTACTATTGACCCGAATGTTGGTATTGTGCCGGTGCCGGATAAACGTCTTTCGCAACTTACCGAAATAAGTAAGTCAAAAAAGACGATTCCAGCGGTTGTTGAATTTTACGATATCGCGGGGCTTGTGAAGGGCGCGCACGGTGGCGAAGGTTTAGGTAATCAGTTTTTATCGCATATCCGCGAGGCGCAGGCGATTGTTCACATCGTACGATGTTTTAGTGATGAGAATATCATTCATGTTGAACATTCAGTTGATCCGCTTCGCGATCTCGAGACGATCAATACGGAACTTTTAATGAAAGATCTCGAAACGCTTAATAAACGGGTTGCGAAAGCGGAGGGAGAGGCAAAAACCGGAGATAAGCAAAAAGTTAAGGATTTTGAAGTTTTGCAGAGCGCGCAAAAGTTTCTTGCGGCGGGGAATTTACTTACGCTTATGCCACAAGAAATTCAACGCGAACCAATTATTAAGGAACTTCAATTACTTACAGGGAAGCCGCAGATTTTCCTTTTGAACGGGACGGGTGAAATTCCTGAAGCGGTTTTGTATCGAATCAAGGCGCTTAAGTCTGACTATCTTGTTATGGACTTAGCTGAGGCGTATGATCTAACGCCGCTTATCACAAAAGCATATGAGGTCTTGGGTCTTATCAGTTTTTTTACAACAGGGGAAGACGAGACGCGGGCGTGGACTGTTGAACGGGGCGCGAAGGCGCCGCAGGCGGTGGGTGTGATTCATACTGATTTTGAACACAAGTTTATTCGGGCGGAGATTGTGAGTTACGACGATCTGGTTTCTTCCGGCGGGTGGAGCCAGGCGAAGCAGAAAGGGAAGATGCGGCTCGAGGGAAAAGACTACGAGGTTAAGGATGGGGACGTGATTGTGGTGCGGCACGGGTAGTCATCA
Source organism: Candidatus Colwellbacteria bacterium RIFCSPLOWO2_02_FULL_44_20b (assembly GCA_001817765.1). Lineage (GTDB taxonomy): Bacteria > Patescibacteriota > Minisyncoccia > UBA6257 > Colwellbacteraceae > O2-12-FULL-44-13. The sequence continues at coordinate 13,146 of MHIZ01000023.1, forward strand.
ATCTTGATCTCCCGACTTTTTTGTGGCATAAATAGGGGCTCTCTTAGGGAGCTTTATTTAGTAACTTCTTTAATAATATGACTATCGAAAAGCCTCTTTTCAACGGTAATCTTTACATTCAACACAAGGATAAGGCGACAGCGCGAATGGATGAGTATGAAGCGTCCGTGACGTTTAAACCGGTGATACTTCAGCATTTTATGGTTTGGGGGATTTCTACAGATCAGGATCGTCTAGAGGTCGCGCTACCATTCTTTGAGCTTCAGGAGACCTCAGAAGAGACTCTTAGGGTAACGAGATCTAACTTCTTTGGCAACCGTTTTTATCTTGATGTCGAATTTCTGAAGCTTAAGAATAGCAGTGGAGTGTTTGTTTTTGATGCGGGTGTTATGCCGGGGAGTACTGTCACCTTCTTTTTTAGAAGTATAAAAGACGAGAGGAAACCGGATGAGTTCCGGAGTGATCGTTCTTCTGACTTCATTGAAGTTGAGATTCCCGGATCGTTCCGGTTTCAGAAGTTTATCGACTCGCTTGATCATATTCGTGAACGTCTTGTTCCACGGGTAGGTTTTGGCGCTCATCCTTGAGTTATATAAGATCATGTCGTGCAGTCACTATTCCCACCTTTTCAGGTGGGATTTGTGTTTTTTCGTGGAGTGTTAGAATAGAGGCAATGCATCGAGGTGTCGCAACATTTACTTTAGATTACGGGAAGTGTCCGAAATGGTTGTTTGACCGAATGGTTACCCTTGGACGGGAGATGACGCGAGTTATTGTCGAGGAGTATGGGGCGGATCAGTATATCAAACGAATCGCGGATCCAGTGTGGTTTCAGTCTTTGGGAACTGTTTTAGCGTTTGACTGGAACGCGTCGGGGCTTACAACAATTCTTACTGCGGCTTTAAAAGAGGGGATTCGGGGACGAGAAAAAGAATTCGGGATTTTTATTTGCGGCGGGAAGGGGAAGACGTCTTTAAAGACTCCCGAAGAAATTATGGCGTGGGGCGAGAAGGCGGATATTGCTCCAGAAGAAACACAAGCTCTTGTTTACAATTCGAAAATGAGCGCGAAGGTTGACAGCGCTTTAGTACAAGACGGGTACGCAATCTATCATCACTCATTTTTCTTTTCGAAAAACGGCGCGTGGGCGGTTGTACAACAGGGAATGAATACGAAAAGCGTGACGGCGCGGCGATACCATTGGTTTTCAGAGAGCGCAAAAGATTTGGTTTGTGAGCCGCATTCAGGAATCGCGTCTCAATTATTATCAGGTCACACGCTTAACCTTTCTGCGCAAAAAAGCAGTGCAACGCGGGAGTTGAGCACCGAGCTTGTTCGGTCGGGTTACGCAACGCTTATGAAAGATATTCAGCTTCTCAGAAAGCACTCCTCGACCCTTCATACAATGGTTTCGTTTCGACACGGTTCCGCGGGGCAACTTACGCTTCTTGAGTTGGAGAACAGAGAATTCACAACACATCCAGTTGTACAGGAAGATTTTTCAAAAAGCCGCTATTTAGAAAAAGTTTTTTCACGGGTTTGCTACGAAAAACCTGAGAATTACGAACAGCTTCTTGCAATACCGGGAGTAGGACCGAAGACAATGCGGGCGCTCGCGCTTGTTGGGGAAGTTGTGTATGGCGCGAAACCGTCATACGAAGATCCGGCACGATATAGCTTTGCGCATGGCGGGAAAGACGCAACGCCATATCCGGTTGATCGAAAAACGTACGATACGACAATCTCTGTTATGCGACGATTAGTTTCAAGGACGCGCCTTGAACAATTGGATAAACAAAAAATTCTCGAGAGAATACCACTATCCACAGTATGAACATTTTATCTCTCAAACAGCGCTATACTTAATTTAATGAATGGTGAAGATTCATTTTAGTAATTGACGATGGGAAATAATTTGCGTACACGCGGTTTTACGATGCTTGAACTTCTCTTAGGAGTTGGTATTTTGGCGTTCCTTTTTACTATTGTTGTTGTTTTCCTTGATCCAGCGAGCATTCTCGCGGAAACTCGAGATTCAACACGCATTAGTGAACTCCAGAAGCTTCACGATGTTATTTATCTTGCGCGTATCTCAAACTCTGCACTCTTGAGCAACGTCCAACAAAATGTCATTTATGTTTCTTTGCCGGATACGGACGGCGATCAGTACTGTAACGAGTATGCGTTGCCTGTTGTTGAGGCGCCCTGGAACTATCGATGCCTTGCGTCAGTGGAGACGATTAGTAACACTGATGGTAATGGCTGGATACCGGTTAACCTTTCTTTGGTAGCTCAAACTCAAGGAGGAGAGACTCTTTCGCGTTTGCCTGTTGATCCCAAAAACAACGAAGCATATTTCTATACCTATAACGGAGGAGCGACTGTCGGCAGTTATTCGCTTGTGGTTCGACTTGAGTCTGAGAAGTACGTTGCTCAAGAGGCCTCGGCAGACGGTGGTTTAGAGGAGAACAATGAAATTTTTGAGACTGTTCCCGTTTCTTACACGCCAGAAACTCCTCCCGAGACACCGCCTCCGCCGCCTTTAGTACCGCCGTCTGTTACGACAACTTCCGCGAGTGGCATCACTTCAACGGGCGCGGTCTTAAATGCCCAAGGGGATCCGAATGGTGGGAGCGCGACGGGATGGTTTCGCTACAGCACAGTAGATCCTGGCGCGTGTAGTGACTCTTTCGGCACCCGGGTGCCCTCAAGTGAGGGAACAAATCTTGGTTTCGGAACAGATCCCGTTATTTTTTTACGGAGTCTCTCAGGTCTTTTACCTGATACGATATATTATTTTTGCGCGATTGCTTCGAATTCGGCTGGCAGTGGTTTTGGCAGTGTTCTTTCATTTATAACATCAACTCCGCCGACACCGCTTCCAAATGTTACGACTAACTCAGCGTCAAGTATTGATAGTGTTTCAGCGACCTTAAATGGACAGGCGAATCCAAATGGGTCGGCTACGACGGGTTGGTTCCGTTATAGCGCCGTTGATCCCGTAACTTGTAATGACTCTTTTGGTACGCGCGTGCCGGTTTTGGGCGGTACAAACCTTGGTGCTGGTTCGGCAAACGTGCCCTACTTGCAAAACATTTCAAGTCTCAGTTCGAGTACGACCTACTACTTCTGCGCTATTGCCTCGAACGCAGGAGGGACTGCTTTTGGAGGAGTGTTTTCTTTTGCAACATCTTCCGCTTCGGCATGGACGCAAAGGAATATTGATACTGACCTTTATTCTCAATTTGTTATGGATTTTATTTACGACTCGGTTTCTGGAAAATATCTTGCTGTTGGTCAAGATTCGGCAAGTGGGGGCCCTGACGCCGACGCTGTTCTTTGGGAATCAACCGATCTTAATTCTTGGACACAAAGGAGTATTGATACGAGCGTCAATCAACAGCAAGCATATTCTATCATTTATGCCAATAGTAAGTATGTGGTGGGGGGGTATGATTATTCTGTTGACACAACGACTGGGGACGCTGTGGTATGGGAGTCTCCAGACCTTATCAACTGGACGAAACGGGTTGTTGGTAGCGGAAGTGGTCTGCAGTCTGCGCTCGATCTTCTTTATAGCTCGGTAGCTAGCAAGTATGTTGTTGGGGGAAGGGATGGATCCGATGCTACTGTATGGGAGTCATCGGATCTTGTTGTGTGGATTAAGAGGAGTGTTGACACTGGTGCTAATTCTCAAGCTATTAAAGTGCTTTTCTATAATCCGGTTGCAGGTAAATATGTTGCGGCTGGTGAGGATGGAGCGAGCGGTAACGCCGACGCTGTTATATGGGAGTCTACAGATCTTGTCACATGGACTCAACGAAACGTTGATATGGCTTCTGGAAGTCAGAAAATTGATGATCTCGTTTACAATTTAGCTGCTGCTAAGTATGTGGCGGCTGGCGAGGAAAATGTGAGTGGTTCTGTTGATGCGGTTGTTTGGGAGTCAGCGGATCTTACTACTTGGACTCGGCATAATGTAGCTACCGGCGCCTTAAATCAGGCTACTTGGTCACTTGTTTACAATCCTATGGCCAGCGAATACCTGGCTGTTGGATATGACGCTAGTTTAGGAACAAGCAATGCTGTCGGATGGACATCATCAAATCTTATTGATTGGACGCAGGAGACTATAGATGTGGGTTCAGGAACCCAAATTGCCGGGTGGGTTTTCTACGACTCAAATAATGGGAGGTATTTGACAGGAAGTTGGGATGATGATATGGCTGGCGATCCTGATGCAGTTGTTTGGGAGCGGCCGATGCAGGGAGGCGGAGGTGGCAACCTTGTTCCTCGAGAACCAACATCACTTTTTGTTGGCTATCCATCCGCGCAAACAGGAACTTCGAATCCGACAAGTTTTGTTTACTCAACGCCATTCTTTTCGGCAGTGTATGATGATCCTGACGTAGGGGATACCGCGACAAAATACCGTATTCAGATAACACCCGCGAGTGACATTGGCTACACGACACCGGTGTTTGATTCCGGTGCCGCGGGTACGTCTCTTATTGCTCCCTGCGGGGAGGGCGCTCGATGCGGAGACATTTTTTACAACGGTTCTTCGCTTCTCAGTGAAGGAGAGAATTATATTTGGCGAATCAAGTTCTGGGATGCTCAAGGGGGAGAAGGCGTGTGGTCTTCGAATGGGACGATCGGGATGGCGGCGGAGACGCTTACTGCTCGGTTCTTTGTAGGTCCTGGAGACGGCGTGGTCTATGCGTCAGGTACCCCGTGTTGTAACGGGGGTACATGGGTAACGGTACAGGGACTCAGCGTGGGTCAGTTTGTTGATTCTTTGAGTGGTTCGGGGTGGGTTGGAAGAACTCGTAGTGATACTCCGTCGTCTTATATTGGTATCCAACGCGGATTCTTTCCGATCGACACCTCACGTCTTCCTGATAATGCGAATGTGCAGATGGCGGATCTGAATATTTATGTAACGAGCTACGACAACTACCTTAGTTCTTCAGATCATAACTATTTTGCCGTTGTTTCGGGTACTCAAGCATCGCCGACTGTTCTTGTGACCGAAGATTACGATCAGGCGGGTCCTATGTATGGGGCGCCTGAAGGCAGTGATCAGATTACGGTTGGAGCGGCGAGCGCGTCAGGGATGTTGAACGCATGGAAAACATGGACGTTGAACGCCACTGGACTTCCGTGGGTCAGCCGGACGAGCTATACCAAGCTTGCGATTCGCGATGGATTTGACCTTAATACTTATTACCAAGACGGCAAGACGCAATTCTATAATTATCTTTCAGAAAATCCCGGGATCAACCTTGATCCTTATCTTGAAGTTACGTATAAAATGCCTGGACAACCGATAGTAACGACGAGTCCGGCGACGAATATTAGTTCTGTCAGTGCGGACTTGAATGGTAGTGCTAATCCGAATGGTACCTCAACGACAG
>MHIZ01000024.1 GCA_001817765.1 Candidatus Colwellbacteria bacterium RIFCSPLOWO2_02_FULL_44_20b
GGACACTTTCCATGATAGCGGAAAGTCGAGGAAAACCCAAACAAAAAAGAGGCGGTTTTGGACACCCCTTTTTTGGATACTTTATACAAACAGCTACTTTGTATTAAACAAAAAATAAAAGTAACTATCGCAAAGACGCAGGAATCTCCGTATCCGATAATTCCGAAGCAAATCGGCGCACCGCGTCCCGCGAAACCTCGCGCGCGGTTTGTCCAAAAACTCGTTCATACCGTCCGACAAGCCGTTCAAGAATCTCTTGTGGCTTATCTTCAAGAAGGTAGATTTCCCCTGTTTCTTTATCAACACTCAAGCCCTGTACTTGAGTCGCTTCTTCCCACGCGAGGGGTCCGATAATACGAGCTTGCTCTTGAACAATAAGCGTTGCTACCTTATCACGCTTACGCCACGCTCCGGCAACATCTTGTGCCCGCGCCTCAAGCTGAACGCGTTCAACCTGATACTTCGCGATAAAAATAAGCGCGAAACTCATGAACAGAAACGATGTCATGTAAAAAAGATCAACAACTCCGCCGTTTACATATAAACCCTTACTATTCATATAAAGAAAACTGAAATCAGTAAGGTATTGAATGAGAAAAGCAACTGAAACGAACCATATCTTATCCCTCATAATTCCGCCGAGATACTTACGGGAAAGCAAAAATGTAAGAATCGCCGCGGATAAAATAAGTGCTTCACCAAGTTGAATGCCAAAATCCAAAATAATAGTAAGCGGACTGTCCCAATTGAACTCATAGCCCTGAAGAAAGAAGAAATAGGAACCAAGAAGTAATCCGAGAGGAATAAGAATGGCAATCGGCCAATTCTTTGCGGATCGAAGAGAAAACTGAGCACCAGCCGCTCGCGCGAAATAAAACATTCCAGCGATATTCAAAAACGGCAGGGCTTCATAGAAAAAATCCGCGACAGAAGGATAAGGAATCTCAACTTCAAGAACAAGATTATAATATGTCCAGATAAACTGTCCGATTGCTTGTGCTAAAAGACCAAGCGAAACAAAGATAATGCCCCGCCCTAAAGCGCTTCTCCATCCACCGTATTTCCGAGAATAGATAAATCCGCCAATACAACCCGCAACCGCAAGAAGCGGATACAAACCGCCAAAAATATAACTCGAAACAGTATCGGTCAGATTGTTAAGATTATTCCATGCCCAAAAAACAACAAGAACTAAATAATACCCGAAAAGAATTCGAAAAAAGCGATCTTTAAACAGAGTCGAAATAAAATGTGGCATATATTATTAAATTCTATCAAGCAATCAGAAAAACAGCCAAATTCTTAAATTTTAAAACGCGAAGAAAACTAAATCCTCAAATATCGTCGAGTTGCGATGTAGCTTGAAATAACGCCGATACCAACCCCGAAAATAATCTGCCATCCAAGAAGATTAAAAATATGAGAGTTAAAGTAAGCGGCAAGATCCATTCCCGGAATAAATACACTAAGTTTCGAAGAAAGTCCGATCGCAACCGGAGCCATAATGATAAGACTGAAAACTGCCCCGATAAGGCCATATAAGATACCCTCAAAAATATATGGGCCCCGTACGAACGCGTTCGAAGCGCCGACAAGCCGCATAATTCCTAACTCTTCTCGATTCGAATAAATCGCAATGTAAATCGTGTTTAAAACAACAAGAACCGCGATAGCCGCGAGAACAATGGTGAGAATCGCTCCACCAATGCGCCCGTAGTCGACGAATTTCGCAAGCCGGTCAATAACAACTTTATTCTCTTCATAGCTAACCTTGCTGATGAGCGAAGTAAACGTGTCTTGCTTCAAAGACTCAGAAATAGATCCGTACTCATTCGGATCATACGCTTTGATTTTAAGTGACGCCGAAAGAGGATTTGTTCCAAGCGCGGTAAGCGAACGTGAAATAAGCGTATCTTCTTCGTGTCGGGTCTGAAATTCTTGAAGCGCCCTCTCGCGCGAAACGTATTCAACCACCTTAACCTCTTGAAGCCCCTCAAGGGACCGTTTAACGCCTAGAATATCGTCCTCAGAAGCTTCAGTATTAAAATAAACAATAACATCAATCTTCTCTTGAAGCGTTGTAATAGCAGTCTTTGAGGTAACGTTAAAAAGAATGAGACTCTCCGAAACAAGAAGCGCTAATAAGACAACCGAGAGTGTTGCCGCTGAAAGCATGCGGTTACGCCAGAAATTCTGGAAACCGTATCGTATAATTCTGTAAAGTTTAGTAACCATTTTTATGTGTCTTATATTCTATATTCTTGAATGTTATGCAAGTATATATCTCCCCTTTTTATCATCTCGAATGACACGGCCATCTTCCAAGCTGATAACCCGTCGTCCAAGTTCGTTGATGATTTCTTTGTTGTGAGTTGCAAGAATCACCGTTGTCCCAAGTTCATTAATGCGCGTTAAGAGGTTGACGACGCCCCAGGTATTGATCGGGTCAAGATTTCCCGTCGGCTCATCAGCTATCAAAACTTCCGGCTTATTGACCATCGCTCGCGCGATTGCGACACGCTGTTTCTCTCCTCCTGAAAGTTCGTGTGGAAAATTTTTCAACTTATCAGATAAACCAACAAGATCCAAAACTTCGTGCACCAAATCATCAATCTCTCGCTGTTGTCGTCCGGCAACTTCAAGCGCAAAGGCGACATTCTCGTACGCGTTTTTACGCGCTAACAGTTTAAAATCCTGAAAAATAATGCCGATGTGGCGACGAAGCAAATAAAGCTCCGAGGGCCGAAGCTTGTTGACTTCGTAGTCTCCAAACATCACACGACCCTTCGTCGGTTTTTCTTCGCCGATTAAAAGCTTAATAATCGTCGACTTCCCCGCTCCGGATTTACCGACAATAGAAACAAACTCTTTCGGATCGATATGAAATTCAACATCCGAAAGTGCATTATGCCCGTTATAACTCTTAGTAACGTTTTGAAAATGAATCATTAAAATCCAAAACCACCAGGAGGATCAAATCGATATCCCCAAACAGGACCCAACCTAACATCGATCCCAATAAAACCAACAATGTAACTATTTTTCATTCCTATATAATTCTAACTCAGCTTCGATAAATGTATCAAGCAAACCCTCCTCTAAAACACTAGAAACGTTGGTGGTTTCTACGTTTGTTCGATGATCCTTAACCATTTTATAAGGATTTAAAACATACGAGCGTATCTGGCTTCCCCACTCAGGTTTTGCTTTTGTCCGCAAATCTCCGAGTTCCTTCGCTTTCGCAGTCTCCATCCGTTGTAAAAGTTTTGCTTTAAGAAGCGTAAGCGCCCGCTCACGATTCTGCGATTGTGATCGTTCAACCTGCGATGTCGCCCAAACTCCTGTTGGAATGTGGACAATTCTGACTTTTGTTTCAACTTTGTTGACATTTTGTCCACCAGCACCCCCCGAGCGGCTGAATTCAAATTTCAAATCATCTTCAGGAATCGAAAACTTCTGCACCTCGATCGTCGGCAAATCAGGCAAGATTTCGACAAGCGCGAACGATGTATGTCGCAACTGTTTTGCGGAAAATGGTGACATTCGGACCAGTCGGTGCACGCCCATCTCTCCTTTCAAAAATCCGTACGCGTATTCGCCTTTAATTTCAATCACGTTCGTATCAATAATTCGCGTTTTCCAATTCTTATTCTGAGCATAGCGAATATACATCTCGCCAAGCATCCGTGCCCAATCACCTGCGTCATCTCCTCCAACCCCCGCGTAAATCGAAATAATGGCGTCTCGCGTATCATACGAACCTTTCAAAAGTTCTCCGATCTCGAGTTTCTTAAATCGTTTCTCCAAATCAAACACAACATCTTCCGAAGAATCATTCGTTGCTCTTACAAGGTCTTTTTCAAACGTTCGAAACGATTCAATAAGATTACGAAGAATGCCTGCCTCTTTACCTTTCTCTTCAGCAAGAACACGGTTTTCTTTCCATAAATCAGGATCCCCAATTTCCGCGTCTAACTCTTTGAGGCGAATTTCTTTGCGGGACAGGTCAAAGCCGCCCGCCTAAGCGGCGGGCCTGCTCTTCCAATTGTTTAATTCGCGCCTGTAATTCTTCTTTCATGGTATTCCGGAGCCGAAGGCGAGAGTCGAACTCGCGACCCACGCTTTACGAAAGCGTTGCTCTACCACTGAGCTACTTCGGCTTATTTACAATCATCTGTCCCGCAGTACTGCGGGGCTACTTCGGCTCAAAGCCCTAATTTACAAAAAGCAATCCCGCAGAAATCGAGTATAACTCGACGAAGTGCGGGACTCTGCCACTGACTTACCTACCGTAAGTAAGGGCTACGTCGGTGAGTTAAAGCTTCCAAAATACTATACTAACTGGCTTATGAAATATCCAGTCCCGTACGCGACTACAGACGCGATTCCACCAACAAAAAGCATCTCAAATCCTGATAAAAACCACTTCCGTTCCGTGAAAACAGATCGAAGCGACCCCGCGATAAAAAGCGCGAATCCTGTCGCAATGATTGAAAGCTTGAATGACGGTACTGAAAACATAAACGGAACAAGCGGTAATGCGCCGGCAATGATAAAAGCGAAAAATACAGCAACTCCGGAAACAAGTGATGATCGTATGTGGCGATGTGCCTCGTGGTGTGATTCAAGCACGTCTTCTTCACTCCGTGCGCCAAGATATGTTCCCGAAGCCATCGAAATTCCGTCCGCGAATAAATTCGCGAATCCGAGAATCAAAATAATATCCGTCGAAAGCGCAGCGCCGATAACACCGCTTACAACCGCGAACGTCGTAACAATACCGTCGCTTGCCCCTAAAACAATATCCCGAATGTAGCGGCTAGCGAAGTTCATTCCGGTATGAAAATGCCGACAAGAATAATAATAACTATCCCGAAGATAATCCCGAAAAGATGCGCGAGATCAAACCCCTTCCCCTTGTGTCGCAACTCCGGCAAAAGATCAGAAACCGCGATGTAAATAAACGAACCTGCCGCGAATGCGATAATAAAAGGAAGGTAGCCGTTAATATACGAGAAAAGAAAATAACCAAGAAGCGCGCCAACCGGCGTCATAAGAGCGGTTAATGTATTAAGCAAAAGGTTGCGAAACCGTGAATAACCCGCGTGAAGCAAAACCCCGAAATCCCCAATTTCCTGCGGTACCTCATGAAAGAAAATAGCAACCGTCGTCGCGACACCAACAGGAACGCTAACGCCAAAACTAAGAGCAATCACAACGCCATCAATAAGATTATGAAGCGCGTCTCCAAAAAGCGCGGTACTTGAAAGCGTGTGGATATCGCATCGTTCGTCGTGGCAATGATACCATCGCAAAGCCTTCTCAAAAACAAAAAGCGCGAGAATTCCAATAAGTACCATAAGAAACGTAAGCCGTCCCGGATTAAGTTCAAACGCCTCAGGAAGAAGGTCAAGAAAAACAGCGCCCATAAGACTCCCCGCCGCGAAACTTACAAGAAGAAGCGAAATCCGCCGTGCGAATCGTTCATTAAAAAGTAAAAGTACGCCCCCAATAAGAGCGCACAAACTGCCGAATAAACTTGCTCCGATAATGTAGAGAAGCATCCTGCTAAAATTAGTTTAGCACACCGCTCGATTTTTTTCGCTCAAGCGCCGCTTTAACAAATGCACTGAAAAGCGGATGTGGATAAAGAAAACTGCTCTTAAACTCCGGATGCGCCTGGGTCCCTACAAAAAAGGGATGCGCGTCCTTCGGCAATTCAATAAATTCAACGAGACGCTTATCAGGAGATAATCCTCCAAAAATAAGACCGCCGCGTTTAAAACGTGTGTGATATTTCGGATTTACCTCAAATCGATGTCGATGCCGTTCGAAAATCGACGACCGTCCGTAAATTTTTTTAATAAGCGTGCCCGGTTGGAGTATCGCGCGATACGCGCCAAGCCGCTGAGTGCCGCCCGCATTCGTAATTCCTTTCTGTCCTGAAAGAATTGTAATGACCGGGTGCGAGGTCTTCTCGTCAAACTCAATACTGTTCGCCTTCTTTAGATTAAGAACATTTCTACTAAACTCAACAACTGCCGTCTGAAGTCCGAGACAAATTCCGAAGTACGGAACTTTGTTCTCCCGAGCAAATTGGATACCGCGAATCATCCCCTCAATGCCTCGTTTGCCGTATCCTCCCGGCACAAGAATCGCGTCAACATTACGAAGTTCTTGAAGAAGATGCGGGCTCTCACTATCAACCGAGTGAATATGAAGTTTTGCTTTATGAAAAGCCGCCGCGTGATATAACGCTTCCCGAACTGAAATATAAGAATCCGATTGAGCGTGATATTTTCCAAGAAGCGCGACAGTCACAATACGCTCCGCGGTTTCATACGCGCGCACGCGTTCATCCCACAACGCAAGATCTGCCTTTCCCTGACGCCCGTGGTTAATATGAAGCGAGCGAAGCACCTCTTTCGCGAAACCGTTTTTCTCAAGCGCGAGCGGAATTTCATAAATGCTTTTCGTATCAACTGCTTCAATGATTCGCGACTTTGGGATGCTACAAAAAAGGGATATCTTTTTGATATTTTCTTCTCCAATCGGCCGCTTTGCTCGTACAACAAGTATATCGGGACTGAGTCCAAGCCCTAAAAATGAACGTACCGAATTCTGAAGCGGCTTTGTCTTATCTTCATCAGAAGGAAAAACATAGTCCATTTTAACAACGTGAATAAAAACGCAATTCTCCCGTCCGACTTTCAGCGCAAGTTGTCGTATCGCCTCGGCAAACGGCTGAATTTCAATATCCGCGCCCACTGTTCCGCCGATTTCAACAAGAAGAAAGTCTGGTTCTTCAGTCTTCGCAACATCGAGAAGCCGTTCTTGAATCTCGTCGGTAATGTGCGGAACAAACTGAATCGTCTTTCCCAAGAAGTCACCGCGCCGTTCTTTATCAAGTACTGCCCGAAACACCGATCCGCTCGTAAAATTACTCCGTTTATCAAGATGTATGGACAACATCCGTTCATAATGGCCAAGATCAAGATCGGTTTCCGCCCCATCATCAGTCACAAATACTTCACCATGTTGGATCGGGTTCATGGTCCCCGCGTCTTCATTAAGATACGGATCAACCTTGATGGGAAAAACGGAAAAACCCCGACTTATTAAAAGCCGCCCCAAGCTCGACGCGGTAATCCCCTTACCGATCCCCGAAATCACTCCTCCTGTAACAAACAAAAATTTTGTTTTCATAAGATTTTACACACTAAAAGTTCCATCCCTTTTCCCCCAAGGGTTCATATAAATAAAACGGACAGTTGGTACTGTCCGTTCAAACATTCACCCGTTATGATGGTTGTGTCGCCGTGTCAATTGTCTGCGAATCGCAAAAAGGACAAGTGCGCCGCAAAACGTAAGAATCGAAACGATAACGAAAATCGGAGTAAAACCAAAAGATGCAGCGAGAAAACCACCAACTGAGGCAGCAATCGCGTTCGATAGGTCAACTGTCGTAAAGTAAATTCCCCACTGCGTCCCTTCTTGATTCACATTGATATGCCGCGTAAAGATCGCCATCCACGCCGGAAAAACAAACGCCATTGCTAATCCGTAGAGCGCCTGCACAAGATAAAGTTGAAAAGGTGTCATAACAAAAATGTAAAAGAGTGGAATAAGCGCGACAACAAACGAACCCGCGACCATTGTCCGAAAATCGTCAGATTCACCGCGGATCTTATCAATGACGCGCGCAATAATAAGTTGCCCCAAAGACTTCACAAGAAGATATACCGTCGCCGCAATACCAACAACCTCAAGTCCACCTTTAACGGACTCAATAATATAAATCGCAAAAAACGGCGCAAAAAGGCCAAAACTCGAAATGATTAAGACATCAGAAAGAATAAGCGTCCGGATAACCGGATTAAGTAATTTAAATGAATGCTGTTGCATTACTCCTTACATCATAGCAAAACCAGGCACGAAACAAATCCACAGAGCGGGCAAGGAGAATCGAACTCCCGTCTATAGCTTGCCTGCCCGCCATCGCCCGACTGAGCGGAATACCGGAATCGGACCGGCGCCTCAACCTTGGGAAGGTTGCGTACTACCACTATACTAATTCCGCTCGCTCAGGCGTGGCAGGCGGGGAAACTATCGTACTGCCACTGTACTACGCCCGCCTTGAGAAACTTAGTTTCAATGTGTACTACCAAGCCGACGCAAGGTCGGCTCCCCGACTCCCAGGGAGACATCGGGGCTACCCTAACTTATTTACAATCAGCTGTCCCGACCTCCGATAAAATATCGGGGCGTCGGGGCTGTACTAATCCCGCGTTATTGCGTTGCTGGAGGCAACACAATAATAAATTGCTCTTCGGGGGCTTTATAATTCGTACGCGCGCGAAGCTCCTTTTCTAGATTTCGAGGATCTTTATAGTAATCAACGTCTTTCTCGAGTTTTCGTTCGTCTTCATAAAGAGAATCGAGTCTGGCACTCAATTCAAAGAGCTCGCCATTAAGAGCCTGGCGCTTAATAACAAGAGCGTATACTTGGTACAAAACAGCCGCTAATACGATAACAAGAATAAGCGCGACAAATATCTTCATTACCTTCAGTTTATCTCCTTTTCCTTAAACTTTTCAACCTCCCCACAGCTTCCAAAAAGATAATCCTTCTCGAGAAATCCGTCTCGCAGGCCGAAGGTGCTGTAAGTACGGAGCGGGCACGGTATCCTGAGTTTACCGAAGGACGAGCGACGCTGATTTGTCTGCCTCGGGCAGGGAACGAGCGTAATTTTCCCAGCGGGAAAATTAACGCGTGTTTTCGTGTAGAAAGTTTTTCCGCTATCTTTTCAACAACTCCTTAAAGACCTCTGGTGGGATCGTGACCCGTCCGCGTGCCTTAAGCCTTGCTTTTCCACGTTTCTGTTTTTTCCATAACTTCATCTTTCGCGTCCTATCGCCGCCATACAAATAACCCGTAACATCCTTATGAAACGCTGGTATTGTTTCGCGAGCAAGAATACGTCCGAGCGCCGTTGCCTGAATCGCCTGCGCGAATTGTTGTCGCGGAAGTAAGTCCTTAAGACGTTGCACCATTTGCCGAGATTCGCGCTCGACGTCATCACGGTGAACAATACGCGTCAATCCTGGCACAGCTTCCTCAGCGACAAGCACTTCCATTTTTACGGCTTCAGCGGGCGCGTACGCCAAAATTTCATAACTAAAAGAAGCATACCCCTCAGAAATTGATTTCAATCGATCATCAAAATCAAGAATAAGTTCCGAGAGCGGCAAATTGGTTGTAAGCAACACCGCGCCGCTTGCGAGTGTTTCTGTTTGAATTTCAGAAAGACGATAAATATCTCGCAAACCCAGAATCGCTCCAAGAAATCGCGGTGGCGTAAGAATTAAAAGTTTTACAATCGGTTCTTCTACTCCGATATTTTCTGAGGGAAAGTCTTTCGGATTGCTGACCTCGAACCACTCGCCGCGTTTAACCTGCGCGCGATAGATAACAGAGGGAAAACTATTCAAAACTTTGATCCCAAAATCTCGGTCAAGCCGTTGCGCCGTAATCTCAAAATGAAGTCGCCCCAAAAATCCGCACCGAAAACCGCGCCCTAAAACTTCACTAAAATCAGGATCAAAAACAAACGAGGAATCATTAAGATGAAGTTTCTGTAAAGCGCTCTTTAAATTTTCATAATCGTCAGCCTCCTCGGGGTAAAACGCGACAAAGACGACGGGCTGCGGTTCGCGATATCCATGAAGGGCGTGATCACCAATCGTATCGCCGATTTTAACAACACTCGGATCTTTAAGTCCCGTCGCGATATAACCGATCTCTCCCGCGTAAATTGAAGAAACCGATTTAAGCTGCGGTACGAAATAACCGATCTCCTTAATTTTGAAATTCGTCCGTTGCGCGATAAGTCGCGTATCATCGTGTTGTTTAAAACTTCCGCCAAAAACCCTGACGTGCGCGACAACTCCCTTATGATCATCGTAAAACGAATCGAAAATAAGCGCGGACTGTCCCGAGCTTTCAGTCGGCGGCGGCACGTTCTTAATAACCGCCCCGAGAAGTTCTTCGACTCCCACGCCACTCTTCCCGGAAACAAGATGAATGCGTTCTGTATCTGTCTGAAGAAGTTTCGCGAGCTCTTCAGTAAGTTCGAGGATGCCCGTCGGATTCAAATCAACTTTGTTAATCGCGCCGATAATCGTAAGTCCCGCTTGTTTCGCGAGTAAAAAGTTTGAAAGCGTCTGCGCCTGAATGCCTTGCGTCGCGTCAACCAAAAGAATCGCGCCCTCAACCGCTTTAAGCGCTCGAGAAACTTCGTAAGAAAAATCGCTGTGCCCCGGTGTATCAATAAGATTCAAAATATAATCCGTTCCTTGAAAAGCGTACTGCATCCGTACCGGCGCCATTTTAATAGTAATTCCCCGCTCTCGTTCAAGGTCAAGCTGATCAAGATATTGAGCCCGCATCTCACGTTTCGATACGGTCCCGGTAACCTCTAAAAATCTGTCGGCGAGCGTCGACTTTCCGTGATCAATATGAGCAATAATACAAAAATTGCGGATGTTATTCATATAGTATGCCTCAAACCATAGCCAATTTCGCTATAAAGATTCAAGTTGAACACATCTCATAGGTTAACGCTTCGTAAGTGTAAGCGTAAGGATAAGCCGTCCTGGCACATCCGGCGTTGTGTAATGAAAGATTGGACTATCGCTTTGAATCCATGAATATCCGGGCGGCGCTTCAATCGAGTAATCAAGAGACGTTGGTGATCCGGCCTGGCGTTCAAAAACGAAAAGGTATTGAGCCCCTTCGGCTGGAAAGAAGCGTGTTGAGTTTTCGTATGAAACCTCAAGAGATTTTTTCTTTCCGGCAGTTACCGTAAACCATGTTGCAAAAACGCTTTTATTCGATTCTTTTATGAGATACGCGTCAAATTTATTCGATTCAGACTTCGTGGCTTCAATAGCTTCTAAATCAAGGTCACGCCCATATTGAGCCGTCTCATAATTAAGGCGAGGCGCGATTGTTTTTGTGAAACCTCCAGAAAATGCAGTAAGAAGAGAATCTTCTGGAACAAAGATCCTCAAGAAGTTCTGGTTTGCCGTGCGATACCACGACTCCTCTTGAGTATCACCAATATGATGCCGCGTTACAGTAAGATAATCCCTAACAATTCCAGTCGCATCAATTTGACTTACAAGTTCTACGTTTTGTTCAACAAACACATCACTCTTCCCTCCGGAAATATTCGTATTAACAACCGCGAGATAATCCCCGAGAAAACCGTCCGAAATAGTATATACCTCACCATTCCACCCTGCGTCACGAACAACGTTTTGGAGACGCGAATCTTCAAAGTAAAATCGAATATCCCTGTTCTGAAGCCGATCTTCAAAAACAGCAAATACCGCCTCTTGCTCGTACGAAGTAAGTTGCTTAAGACGTTCGATAAGAAGGGGCGCGAAAACTTTAAGAATTTGCTTTGCCTCAGTACTTCTACTCTGGTGGTTAAGCTCAACCTCTTTTTGAACCTCTGCGAGAAAATTTTCCGAATCAAGCGTTATGCCGTAATCAGGAACCTCAATCGGTCCGAGAATTTCCAAAAGATCTTCAACAACGCGCACGTTAAGGCTGATAGCTCCCTCAAATTGTATGCCTCGTTCGGAGTAAAGCCGAGATTGTTCGAGGAAAGAAATGACTTTCTCCGCCGAGGTTGGAAAATCTAAAAACCAATTCGCGTCCCGTGCTCCCCACTTCGTTGTAATATTCTGAAGTTCAGACGGCGGAATAATAGTAACAGCGAGCTGTCCGTCCGCGTCATAAATATCCCGAACGTCGATTTCCCGTATACTGCCGCCCGAGATTTTAAGGTCAGCGTAACTGCCGATAAAACCGCCCCCCGGCCGAAGCTCGGAAGGGTTTTCAAAAAAGATAACCAGATGCCGATCGCCGAGTGAATAAAAAATATCGATAAGCGCCTGAAGCGCCTCTTCCGCTCGATAGAGTTCTGTTGAAAACCCAAGATAGTTCATTTCAAACTCCTCTGTGAGTGACGCAAATTGCGGCGAAAGATCTGAAAATCCTTCGGATTGATTACGAAGATCACCAACAAGATCCGTAATGTTGTGAACGCTGTCTTTGAGTTTGATAAGAAGATTGGTAAACTCTCCGCCGCCGCTCGAATCAGTCGCAAGCGCGAATCCTTGATTCTTAAGAGTGTCGAGTGTCTGATTCGCGGCAATGACTTCGCGGCTAAGATCTTCAGTCTTCTGAAACGCTTCCGGAACTCCCGCAATCTGAGGAATAAAAGCAGAAAGTATATTCGCGAGATCAAAAACTTTCCTTTTCTCCGCCTCAACCCCAAGTGTCGTAAGAGAAGTATGCGCCGCTGAAAACGCCTCCCCCGCTCCGTCAGTATCAAGTTGAAGAAGCGCTTCTGCCGCTGTCCGAAAATTTTGATATACCGAACTCGCAAGGCGGCTCGCCTCGCCCTTGAACTGAAAAAGTACGAACGCGTAGAAAACCAGGAAGACAACAAAAATTCCTACACCCGCGAATGCTATTTTTTTTAAAAGACTACGCCGCTTTCGTTTCGGAATACTGAACACCGAAGGAGAGTGTTTTCCGGCAAAAACTTTAAATGAACTGCTCCGCGTCCGCGGCGGCAGTTTTTGTGAAGGGTGGCGAATATCAGAAAGAAGCGGATGGATATTCTTTTTCGGAACGCGTTTCATAAACAGAGAGAATACTCTCCTTTAGAAGTATACCAAGGGTAGGAAAAATACGTCTGTTGAGAACTATAAAAATTGTTGAAACACCTGAAGCGTTTCGGCCGCCGATTTCTTCCAGGTATAGCGAGCTGCGTTTTTAAGTCCTCGTCGCCGAAGCGAAGTTTGCGTTCGCGATTTTGTCAGAACGGTTTGAATCGCGTCCGCAAGATCCTGCGCTCGCCATGGATCAACGAGTAACGCTGAGTCCCCTAAAATTTCAGGAAGCGAGGTTCGATTCGAGGCAACAACTGGTGTTCCGCACGCCTGGGCCTCAAGCGGTGGAAATCCGAAACCCTCGAAAAACGACGGGTAGACAAAAACCGAAGCGAGGTTGTAGAGAAAAACACGTTCCTCATCAGTAACCTGTCCAAGAAATCGTATGTCGCCTCGATACGGTGAATGTTCGGCTTCCCGAAGCGTCTCTTTATAAAGCCAGCCGTACGCCCCCGCGATAATAAGTTCATATTCACTAAGTTCTGGAAGTGTCTTTAAGAGATTAAAAGCTCGGATAACGGCCGGAACGTTTTTGCGCGGTTCAACCGTTCCAAGGTAAAGAAGAAAAGGTTTCCGCAAATTCCGTTCTTGAACGAACATTCGGAACTGCTCGTCATCAGGCGAAATCTCATGAAACATTGGATTAATGCCCGAATAAACACGGACGATTTTTTCATGAGGAATAGCAAAAGTCGCCGCGATATCCGCGGCAGTATAGTCAGACATTGCGATAATCTTCGATGCTTCCTGCGCTTGTTCTTTGCATGATTGAAGCCAATGCCAAAAATTTTTCCGAAATGAATAAAAGTCGGGATGGTGGATAAAAGACAAATCGTGGAACGTCATAACGCGCGGAGCGTGTGCGAGTTTCAGAATATTGAAATGCGGCGAAAAAACGAGGTCAGTTTCAATAACCTCGTCTACCTTAGGCCACTTCAAAAACTTCGATGATGCGTCAAAAAACTTGCTGGGAATACGCCAATCGTGCACGAGAGCACCCCGTTCAAGAAACTCGGTAAGCGGTACTTTGCGGAAACCATTATAAAAAAGCTCATATTTATGATCCTTGTCAATCGAAAGAAGCGTATGGAAAAGAGATCGAGTATAGCCCTCAATCCCCGATGCTCCCCCTTTTATCAAAAGTCGTGCGTCAAAAAGTATCTTTTTCATTAAAACTTGTCTCAATCCTACTACATACTACTTTCTACATTCTACATACTCCCCCTTACACCGCCGTTGGATCAAAAAACAAAATCCCTATCGTCTTCGCCATAATTTTTAGATCAAGCCAAAAAGATTGATGAAGCAGGTAGTACTGATCGAGTTCAAGCTCTTTTAAAAACGGTAGGCTTGATGCTCCGCTTACCTGTGACAAGCCGGTAATCCCCGCCCGAGCTTCCAAAAGCGGTTGAAATTCCGAAGGATAACTCTGAACTTCATTCGGCTCGTGCGGTCGAGGTCCCACAAGCGAAAGTTCACCTTTAAAAACATTGATGAACTGAGGAAACTCGTCAATGCGAAATTTCCGAATTAGCTTCCCAATTCGTGTCAACCGCGGATCATCTTTAATTTTGAAAAACGGACCATCACCCCGTTCGTTGAGGTGTTGTAATGAAGGTTTAAGGGTATGCGCGCCTTGAACCATGCTCCTGAACTTATAAACCTGGACAACTCGCCCCTCGCTGACCCGCTCAAGTTTCACAAGAATAGATCCGCGCGTTTCAAACTTAATAAGAAGCCCAACAAACGGAAACGACAAAGTAAAAAAGAAAAGCCCGACGAGCGAGCCAATGATATCAACAATTCGTTTTACAAAGGGATAGTACACGATAGATAATGAGGCACGGAACGATACGTAAAGAAATATAACATACCTGTCCGGTTTTCAAAAAGTGAAACAACAAAAAGCCCCCGAAAAAATCGAACTTCCCTCAAACCTTAAAATCGCGCTCGTCCATGATTATATAAACCAATTCGGCGGCGCCGAGCGAGTTTTTAAAACGCTTACGGAAGAATTTCCCGAAGCTGATTTGTATACGCTTTTTTACGAAGAAGACGAGACAAACCAATTCTTAAAAAGCCGCATTAAGGGCACAAGTTTCCTTGATAAACCGTTCGTGCGCAAACAACACCGCGCCTTCATTCCTTTAATGGCGCTCGCCGCGAATATGATGAACTTAGGTGATAAGTACGATCTTATTATTTCCGACTCCGCCGGATTCGGAAAAGGCATCCGCTATAAAAACACGCCGCACATCGCCTATTGCCACTCTCCGCTCCGTTACGCGTGGGAACCGGATTTTTATCTAGGGACGCTCTTTTCTTCTCCTCTTATTAAAGCAGCAACACCAATTTTCAAATATCTTCAGTGGTGGGATAAAAAAGCCGGTAAAAAACCCGATCTCCTTGTCGCAAATTCGCGGCACACCGCCGACAAGTTGCGTCAGTTCTATGAGCGCGAAGCGGATGTCATTCACCCTCCTGTTGATACCGATATTTTTTACTACGATAAACGAGTCAAGAAACGCGATTACTTCCTCGCCCTCGGAAGAATGATTCACTACAAGCGATTCGATCTCACAATTCAAGCGTTTAATAGATTAAAAATTCCGCTTAAAGTTGTAGGCACCGGCCCCGAACTTGAACGAATAAAAAGTATGTCATTTTCTCCAAATATAGAATTTCTTTCATTTATAAGCGATGAGGAGCTCCGCCGCGTCATAAACGGCGCCCGCGCTCTCATCTTTCCGCAAATTGAAGATTTCGGCCTGACCGCCGCCGAGTCAATCGCTTGTGGTACGCCGGTTATCGCTTACGAAGGTGGTGGCGCGCTCGAAATTATTGAAGATGGTATAAACGGAATACTTTTCAAAGATCAGACAATCCCCGCTCTCACCGAAGGAATCAATCGCTTCGAAAAAACAAAATTTGACCCGAAAAAAATCTCTGAAACCGCCCAAAAGTTCTCAAAAACAAACTTCATCGACTCTCTGAGAAAAAGCATCAAAGAAACCTTAGAAGGCAAAAATCGTTAGTAAATAAGGGCAAAATCCCTCTTGAAAATTCAGCATATCTATGCTATAGTATGCGTGCCTTTAATAAAAGAAGGTAGTCTGTTGGCTGGGAAATAGTTCTCAGCGAAAGGTCGTCAAAGACTTTTAGTCCCCCATGTTAAAAGCCTGCGACTTGACGGACTTCCTTAGTAAAAAGGCGTGTCCGTTTAGTACATTAGACAAAAAAATATATGCAAGAGAACCCTGAAAATCTTATCGATTCAATCAAGAAGGATAAAGTCGTCCTATGGATCAAAACAACACGATTCTGGGACAATTGGCAAAACGGTGAGAATCACTGCTTCAACGGTGGATGCTGTAAAGCTCTCGTAGAGCTTGTAGGTCACCTCGAAGACAGGAAACGTCTCACCCCAATCGTCTGTACAGCAATCGCCTTGTCTATTCCCTGCCGAGATGTAGACAAAGAGTGCTCAAACGCTCAACTCTACATTTTGAAGGAGCGTTTCGAAGCAACATACCCTCTAAAAGCAACCAATCTTGAAAAAATCGAGATCGAAGTTGCCCTCGGAGCCAAGGTAGTTGCAGCAATACAGACCGCACTATCCTCCTTCGATAAAGCGATTCAGTCTTTCACTGAGGTGGTGACACTGAATCAAAGTTTGAAACACGCGTAACTAGTGTCAATACATTAGTGTATATACTAATGGACAAGCGAGCCTCACGGCCCGCTTTTCCGTAACAAGAAAGGAGGTGAGTATGCACAGAGCAAAAAACCATAAGTATACTTGGAAAGAATTAACTGAAGTTGAGAAAGAATTTGTAGAATGGATTATTGCGCGAAGCAAAGGAGAGAAACGGGATATAAGTGAATTCCCAGCACTTATGGCGATTAAAGAATCTGTGCCGCTTACCTCCTTGGGAAGGAAGATTAAAACGCACTTTTTCAACGCCAAAATAAAGCGCTATTGCTTATACCCGTTTACCTACCTTTTCCGTCTGATCTGGCCACAAAACGCTGAATAGCTGTCCAAGAAGCCCTGACCCCGCCCTAAACCGGCGGGGTTTATTTACACTCAGAAAAAGAAAAAAGATACATTGACAAAAGAAGTCAAAAGGTGTAGTATATAGACTTTAAGTACATTGATTAATTAAATAGATGCCTATGTATACGCGCAAAATGACTAATGAACGACTTGCCGAATGGAAAGATTGTTTCCAAGTACTCCAAAAAGACCTCGACGAAGTTGAGGATAGAGCCGCAAATGGCGGTCCTTACTACAAAGAGGATTATGGTCGCGTCTTGGAACATGCGTTCGAAACAGTTCAAGGAAAAGGTTTTCCTATATGGAAATATCTTCCCCCACTCGAACGTTGTGTTGTAAAAAGTGCCGCTCGTCTTGCTCCTCGTCATGGAGATAACGACGCGGTAGCACGAGTTATCGACCTTGCCGAAATAATGAGAAAAGGAAGATACAAAAAAGACTGCTTCCATTGTCAAAAACTTCTCATGGGTTGGAGTACCGAAGAATGCTTTATACATCTCGGTAACATTGAGAGAGCCACAGCCTTAGCCGGCTAGTGGCTTTTTCTTTTCTAAAAATTGACTAAATAAAATCGATATGGTTCAATAAAACCCTCAAAAGGTCGACCTTATTTATTAGTAAGTAAAGGTCGAGTAATCAGAACTTTAAAAATTAAAAAGCCACGTATGAGTAAACGATACTGGCATAAGGTGAACGCCTTTGCTGTCACGATACAAAAAAACGCAACCAAGGAAGGACAACTCCTTGAGAAGATAGAAGAAATAATCCAAAAACTTCCCAATGGGAAATTGCCGGAAAAAAAATTCGAAGAAGTATTTAAACAAGTTGCGAGCGCCGCTTACAGTATCGGGCCAAAGAGCGTCCAGAAAGGCAATTACTTGCGCGTGAAACTGATAGAGTTTCTGCAAAGATTTTCGAAAGTTAACGGAAAACCAGAAAAGGCAGAAAAAGCTATCGGAGCACTTATCGAACGAAATAACGGCTGGTCGCACAGCACCTGATGATATCCAGAGCCTCCGCGCAGAGCGGAGGTTTTTGTTTTTCAAAGAATTGACGAAAAAACAAAAAATCGGGTACGATTGCGTAAAGGTTGAGATCTTTGTCACAAATCTCCTGTGGCGAAAACAGGTGGATTTGTTTTGTACTTTAACAGCTAATCATATACATATATGGGAAATGGAGTGACAACACTTGGATACGCGCCCGCGCTGGACATCATTGAAAGTCGAGAACGGCCAAAAAAAGTGAAAACAAGCCACCTGATAAGCTTATTCGCTTTTGGCGCTGTGCTTGATTATCTCGCAAGAAAATACGGATGGTATTTCATTGTGAGACAGCTCGACGTTCCAATGCACGTCGGCGGCGGCATACTCGTCGGACTTTTCTTTTTCTGGTTGTCTGATAAATGGCAGAAAGAGAAAAAGCATCGATCGCAACGAGCCGAGTTTGTACTGCGACTAATAGTCTTTATTGCATTTGTCGCACTCGGTACGTATCTTTGGGAAATCTTTGAATACGCCCGCTACCCGAATATACAAATATCAGCTATAGACACGTTTGCCGATATTGTATTCGGTTTCGTAGGCGCTGGTTTGACTGTTATCGTAAGAAAAGTCCGTAGAATGATGTAAGTAGTAGAAACGCCCTGAAACACGGGCGTTTTGTGTTATTGACGGAATGTAGACAGAGTGGTATGATATACAACAATAGAGTTATTCCTTCAAAAATCTAAAGGTCAAGTAACTCTCTTCTTTTAAAACTAAAACCATGCTCACTCATATGAAAAGGAATCTTTTCGAGGCGCAAAAAGAGTTAAATACTCATATGGATAACGGTTTGAATGGAAGTCTTGAACACGATCTTGGCTTTTACAAAAAGATGATCCAAGTGAACCCAACCGCTGAAAATATCTGCGCGAATGCGATTTTCAGAAAAATGAAAGCAAATGCCAAAAAGGTTACGATCGGAGACCTCCAACTTTTCCAAGACGCATATCGCGTTGTGCAATAAACACAGCAAGAAACCCCTCACTATGAGGGGTTTTCCTATTTTCTAAAACGATTCCTTACAAATTTTCTATCAAATTCTTTAACTTCTCCAACTTCTCTTCTCTATTCTGTAAAGCAGTCTTCGGTAATTCAAGGTCCGCTGCTAAATCAAAAATCTCTACAAACTCGGGCTCGTGATCGTATTCGCTAACCGCCAAAAGTCCTACGATATCATACGCAATCTCAGCAATATAAAGCTCCTGCAACTCTAATCTCTTGATCCACTCTTTTAATTGGCTCACAACCTCTTGTTTTGATTTATATTCCATAACACTTCACATTCGCACTGCTGTGCTCAGTATTTCGTCACCTTCGCTCCTCAACTACGAGACGTCATGCGCCATGACAACGCTTGTACTTTTTTCCGCTCCCGTCCGCCGACGCTGAAGCTTTGGCGGGACTCCGCTTGATTATGCCTATTTCAAGCATTTCTTCCATGACAATGCTTGTACTTTTTCGGTGTTCCGTCTGCTTTCTTCGCTCCGCACGGACAAGGATCGTTTCTTCCAACGTTCTGGTATCGTGTGTTATCCCCCGCTGAAAATTGATTAACTTGAGACGCCGGCTGTTCTTTAATCACAAGCTTAAAGAGATTACTGAATACCCATTGCTCAAAATTCTCCTGCATTCGAGAAAAAAGTTGAGAACCTTCGCTTCGGTACTCAGTCAAGGGATCACGCTGACCATACGCTCTGATCCGAACGCTCTCCGCGAGGTGTTCCATATCATCAAGATGATTCATCCAAAACGCGTCAAGTACTGAAAGTAAAGGACTTTTAAGAAGATGGAAATTTTCGTACCCATCAAGGCGGCTCATAACTATCGTGCGAGCCTCTTCAGAACTC
>MHIZ01000025.1 GCA_001817765.1 Candidatus Colwellbacteria bacterium RIFCSPLOWO2_02_FULL_44_20b
TGAAAATTGCCGCGTTGGATTTAAGGCGATTATTGTAATGCCGGCAAGGACACCGATAATCGCAACAACGATAATAAACTCGATGAGCGTAAATCCTTTAATTCTTTTTGAGAAAATTTTTCCGTAGATATGTCTCATTTGTCTTATATCTCATTATAAAATATTCTTTTCCAATAAAGAAACAAAATCCGTCCCTATCAAGGACGGATCTTGTTTTTGTATCTTTTTTACTTATCGAGTAAATCGGATTTCCTCACCGAGTTCAGCTTCCGGAGCCTCAACAGTCATTCGATTATCTGACGCTGACTGTGAAACTTCATATCCAGTGTCGTAATCCGCGGTACTTGTCCAATGCGCGCCGGTGGCTGTTGGATCGAATGGTAATTGAGCCATATATGTAGTTACCAAACATGGGGCTATGTCGTATCCACCCGATGACGCCATTTTCGTTGCTGTTGCCGGAATCGCGCCCGCGCCACAGTTGAAACTGCCATTGTTGTCCGCCATATTCTGGCCGACAGCATTCAAAATTGCATTCACGTTCGCTGAGCGAGCAGTATTGTTAGCTTGCGAGAATTGCCGAGCGGGATTTAAGGCTACGATTACAACACCCGCCAAAATCGCGATAATACCGATTACAACGAGTAATTCAATAAGCGTAAAACCTTTTTGAGCTTTCATTCTTTTGTTTTAAATGTTTTTCGACTCTTTAATTTTCAAGACAATCGACCTTTTTGGTTTCCCTCATAGGATTATAGCATAAGAAGTCTAGGTTTTAATGGGGGTTGTGTGGAAAACCGCTATTTGGTAGATTCGTGAGATTTATTTTACCTCCTTCCATGAGATCATTTCATAGTTTCCGGCAACCAGCGGGAAGCTTGGTGGAGGATTTTCGAGAAGATTCGTATCGTAGGTAATATTTCGGATATCGTACCCAGTATCGTCCGTATAGGCAAAACCGTACCGCTGGCGCGTCGCAATCATTCCGTGGAGTGAAATTCTGCTTCGTACGTGGTACGGCGAGCACCGATTACTTCCTCCACCTGGCTTACGATAGTAATACCGCCCAACTCTTCCGTTTATCGCAACAAGCGCGCCATCAATTTTGAGATCATCTTCGCTTTGTAAACCAATATTAATATTCTTTTGCGCGATAAGCGCGAGTATATCTCCGCCATCGTAATTGGTATACGAAATATCATTTGTTATCGAAATGCTCGTATTTGTTGAATCTTGTTCCGGGAAACGACCGGAAGCAATTGTAAGCCGCGCGGTATTTATCGTACCTCGTACCCATATATTATCTTCCAGGAAAATAACGCCATTTCCTGGAAACGCGTAATTACCGAGAAATTGCTTATTTTTAATCGTCCATGTTCCCCAACCGTCTTGACCTAAATAATTGTTGCACCCTGTTGTTGGAGGCGCGCCAAGGGATGTTACTTTGTACAAATCAAACGTATCATTTGTTTTTAGCACAACTTCGTAGCCTTTTGAGTTTGATTTTATTCTATGGAACCCTCCATTTTTCGCAACCGTCTGGATATCTTTCAAGTCTTGCGAAAGTCCTTCGAAGTTTACTCCTGGCACACCGAGTTCGCGACCTGCTGCGAATACATCAGAACGGTCGGGCATTGTGGCGGGTGGCAACGGATCAACGGGTGTTATATGCGTATGAACACCGAATTCGTTTTCAGAACCGTCATCCGGCGGATGATCCGGATCATCGTATTCTTCCTTCGCGCTTGAGACGACATTGTGCGCGTATCCATCAAACCTGATACCGCCGTTTGAGTGAACAAGCCCGAATACCTCGGTTCCTTCACCGAAACGAATATCTGGAGGATCGGCGACAACGGCGAACTTCGCGAATGACGGGATTCCCATCTTGACCTCAATAATTTTTTCGATTGTCGGATCAGCCACAGTTCTTCCTGTTGAACGAACTGTTATGACCGTTGATCCGACCGCGGGTGGTGTAATTTCCAATAAAAATTCTCCCACCACATTTCCTTCTTTATCAAGGAATTCGTGGATATAGGGTCCCGGGCTTCCCGTACCGTCTTCGTAATCATCGGGGTCATGCGCGAGGTGCCACCGGTAATATTCAACGCCTGATTCGGCGATATCGAACGCAAGTGATTTATTCGCTTCGCGTTGGACTGTTGTAATGTGTGTTTCTGCCCAGAGTACAAAACCGGAAAGAATGAACACGGCGATACTTCCGAAAATCAAGACTTGCAATGATAATTGTCCTTTTTGCCTTTTCATTTAAAAGTTGTCGCGTAGATTTCTTATTATAGCTTGTGTTTTGAAGGTTACGGGCCCAACTTCGATTGTTCGGGGATCGTTTGTCGTGAGTTTTACTCCAATAATTCTAATATCAATGAGTTTTACCGGGAACGGCATTGGACCTTCTACTCCCGTATATCCATTGTTGTAGTATAAAAAGATTTCGTCATCTATCACGTTTTCTATTTCAGTTTTTACGATTTCATTCGCGGGATTATATTCAAGCGGCACGCCTGTTGGTTTTAGCGTTCCCTTCTTAAATGTTGTGTTTTCGAGAAAATAACGAACTTTTTCTATCGCACCATCCTTATCGATGTCACTGTAGAACGTAAGCGCTGATTCGGTCGCGAGCGCGACTGGGTAATCACCGGCAGCGGATTGCGTAATTGATCTGATTTCCGGCACGATCACGTGCAAAGTACGCGTTATATTTTGCTGGCCGGTTATTCGTTCTTCAAAGACGTCTCCGAGAAAAACTATATCCTGCGTGAAAAAAGCAATGACGCCAATAAGACTCATAAGGATTCCGATTGCTATGACAATCTCGATTATCGAATATCCTCTTGGGGAAGAGTATAGAATATAGGATTTAGAATGTAGGCGAGGTTTCATGGGAGGGGGGTGAGCGTTATTTTTACATTCTGCCAATTTTGGTCTATCGAAATTTGGCTTACGTGCGTTTCGAAGCCGCTTTTTTGAACAGTTAATGTGTACGTTCCTGAATTCAACCCTTTAAAAAACACTTGACCTTCGGGAATACAACCCGAAGCGAACATTATTGTTATATTTTCAAACGTTGGCGTTACTGTGGCGTCGGATGTTTCCAGATACACTTTGTAACGGAGATAGCGATTATTGTTATGAAGTGTGTTTATAACGGTTCCGGTCGGCGTTTCGTAGTACGAATTTGCCGTCCCGTCGGGACCAACGAAATTCCACGTTAGATTGTCGTCATTTGTCGCTATTTGGAGTTTCATACTTCCAGATCCTGTTTCCGGCGGTTGGCTCGTCGGGTTCCAAGAAAGTGTTTTAAGTTCGGACTCACTTGTACCGAAATTGACTGTTTCTGATATCAGATACCCCGGAGATTGGTATACGCCCCCGATAGAATCGAGAAGGAGTTCTGTTCCGCCTGAAGCATCCACGTTTACTTTGTCCGACCATGCCCCGTCAGGCCAGTTTGTAGTTTTAAAACTTCTTACTCCCGCTTCGAGCGTTTCAGAAAAACCGGTTTTTACAAGTTCAACCGAGGCGCCGGGCACCATTGTTTCAACCTCGTTAACTTCATTCACAACATTTACAAGCAGGGCTTGGGAGGCTTTTGCTTCGGTCAGAAGTGTAATTGTTTTAACCGTATTCGGATCTATCGTGATCGGTATAAACAGATCCCAGCCTGAGATATCACTTTCCGCGTCAATGCCTATTATCTTGTAGGTGTCCCATTCGAGATCACTTTTTGTGTACGATCCGCTCTCCCCCGTATTTACCGTTTCTGAATATTTGATGACGTCGGGGTCTCTTCCAATAAGATTTCCCCCTTCAAGATAGAGACCAACATTCGGCTCCGGCACACAGAAAGCGTTTTTTGTCCTCATTGTCAGAGCGCTTACTCTATCTATTTCAAAACCTATTTCGGTAATCGTGCTCGCGGCGATTGTCGAGTCCGCTTGAATAGGATTTGGATTTTCGGGATCATCTAACGGATATGTTCGCGCGGTTGTGTACCCGCTTTTTGTCGCTGTAATTTGATACGCATTTACGCCTGGCGGAATATCAACTAACTGTAGCTTTCCATTTATATCGGTCGTGTCATTGATTGTTATATCCGGGTCCGCGTCGGTATTTACGATTGTAACGTTCGCGCCTTGAATCCCCACACCCGAGGCGTCGAAAACATCGATAAAGAGTGCGCCATTTCCGGTTGTTGTCTCAAGATTTTTCGGGGCCGCAATTGTCGTGAAACGGAGCGGCCGCGCCCCGAAGCATTGGGAACAACTAATCTCAAATGTTACCAGTTTATAATCTCCCGGGGCAGTGTCATTCGGATTGCCGCCGAGCGTACCATCGAATGGATCATCAATACTTTTTACGAAACTTTTTAGCGTAAAGAGAAGCTGGCCGTAGAGAATTGTTTTTTCAGCTCTTAATTTTCCTACCGGATAGCCGCCTATAATACCAACATCTTCATATTTCAGATTCCGCACAAGTTCAATTTCTTCTTCAACAAGCTGGATCGCGGCCGCCTTTATTTTCGCATCGACAATAATTTCGAGTAGGTTTGAATACGTGAAATAGATGCCTCCGGCGAAGATCATAAAAATCCCGATGACGACGAGTGATTCGATAAGCGTGAATCCTGTGGCGTGATTTCGCTTGCTCGGAATAAATCCTTTTTCTTTCTTTATAGCGTTCAATTTCCCCTTTAACATTTTAACGGGTCAGAGTTTGCGTAATCTGATAGATTGGCGTAATGACCGCGAGCGCGATAAAACCGACAATCGTACCCATAACAACCATTAAGATCGGCTCAATGATGCTTGAGAGATTTTTTACGAAGGCATCAACTTCGCTTTTGTAGAAATCTGAGAGATAGAACAAGTTATCAGTCAGATTTCCCGTATTCTCACCAACCTCGATCATATTTGTCACAATGATCGGGAAAAGTTTTTGGTTATGACTTAAATATTTTGAGATATATTCCCCTTTTCCGACTTCGCGACCGACCCGCTTTAATTCGTTCTGATAGACAAGGTTTGACATCGTATCAGCCGTAATATTGATAGCTTCGACAATTTTCATTCCGGTTTTCAGAAGCAACCCTAAAGTACGCGTGATGTTCGCGATATTGAAGTTTATAGCAAGACTTTTGAACATCGGCAGGTGCAGGATCATAAATTGTAGCCAATATTTTACCGCCCGCATTCTACTTAAAAAGACAAGCCCTACGATTCCTCCCACGATCCCTATAAAGAGGAGGAGGCCATGCGCTTTCATCACGTTTGAGATAACAATGAGGATACGCGTTGTTATAGGAAGCTCTACACGAAGACTTGCGAATACCGGCAAGATTTTAGGAAAAATAAAAACAATCATACCGGTCGCGATACCGAGAGTTGCCACAAGAATAACCGCGGGATAAATCAAGGCGCCGCGGACAGTTCGCCTTAGTTCTTGTTTTTTCTTCAGTTCATCGGCAATATAGAGCAAATTATCAACAAGCGTGCCGCTTGATTCACCGATACGGACAATATTTATAAAAAGATCGCCGAAGATGCGTTTATGACGCTCAAGACTATATGAAAGAAACTGTCCATTTCTTAGGTCGTCCATGACTTCGTCGAGAATGGCACGCATCGATGAAGAGCTTGTTTGGCTTCTGATTAATTCAACGCTGTCAATAATCGGCTTTCCGGCTTTTAAAGCCATCGAGAGGTGTTTCGCGAACAGAATTTTTTCCTGTAGTGAAACCGTGAGAAATAAATTTTTGCCTCCTTTACTCATGAAATACGCGGAATATTTCTTCGATTGTCGTTAACCCTTGCGCGGCCTTTTCAATACCATCTTCGAACATTGTTGTCATTCCCTTTTTAATGGCGTAGTTTCTAATTTCTTTCGCGTTCATCCGTTTCATAACAAGTTCTCTTATATCATCGTCTATTTCTAAGATTTCGTGAATGCCGATGCGTCCTCGGTAACCACTACCGCCGCAGATTTCGCATCCTTTCGGGCCATAGAACCCTTCGTTTTTTTCCAGAATCGCCAGGAATTTTTGATTCATAAGCCCTCGGACGTTTTCTATTTCGGTATTAGTCAGTTTTTTCGGTACGCGGCATTGGGTGCATAAGGTACGCACAAGACGCTGACCCATCGCGATGTTTACCGTTGAAGCTATCAAGAATGGTTCAACGCCCATATCGAGTAAACGTGGGATTGTTACTGTCGCGTCGTTTGTGTGGAGGGTTGAGAGTAACAAATGTCCGGTCATCGCGGCATTTACCGCAATGTTCGCGGCTTCGTTGTCGCGAATTTCACCGACCATAATAATGTCGGGGTCTTGCCGTAGAATAAACCTTAAGCCTTGGGCAAAGGTCATTCCAGTTCGCGGATTTACCTGGATCTGGTTAATACCTTCGATTGAATATTCAACCGGATCTTCGAGTGTAATGATCGAAACTTCGCGACGATTTAATTTTTTCAGAATCGCGTAGAGTGTTGTCGTTTTACCGGAACCGGTTGGACCGGTTGCCAGAATCATTCCATATGGCTTTTTGATCGCTCGATTGATAATTTCGAGGTGTTCTTCGCTGTATCCCAAAATTTCGAGCGTCATTATTTCCCCTTCCGCGGCAAGCAAACGCATCACGCAATTCTCGCCGTAATAGGTCGGGGCAATTGAAACACGAAGATCGATTTGCCCATAATCGTGGATGTTTGCTTTGAAACGACCGTCTTGGGCGGCTTGGTGTTCGTCAGTACGAAGACCGGAAAGCACCTTGATGCGAGTAATAATTTCAGAATGGAGCTCTTTCGGAATCGGAACAAAATCTTGTAAGACGCCATCAATGCGGAAACGAACTTTGAGTTCGGTTTCTTCCGGATCAATATGGATATCAGAGGTGCGGAGCTGGAACGCGTCGTTTACCATCGCGTCAACGATTTCGATAATGGAAATCTCGTTCGGCGAAACCTCAAGTTTGCGTTCAAGCTCAGTATTTTTCCAGAGGTAGGTTGATTCTTCTTCCTTCTTTACTGACGTTTCGGGCTTCTGTCCTTCTTTCTGTTCTCCCAGCTTTACCTCTTCTTTCGGCGTAACATTTTCTGCCGCGGATTTTCTCACTTTTTCTTCCGGCGTTTCGGTTTTTTGTTTTTTATTGTCTGCCACGCGATGCTTGTGTTTTAATGACGTTCGCTTTATATAATTATACTCGAAGTGTACGATTATACGAGTTAGCTTGTGAGTTTATTACTAACTCTATTGCCGGGTCGTCCTCCTTCGTCCGCCCCAAGCGGACTACGGAAGGACAAGCTCTTTTCGTCTCAGTCGGTTATTGATGGAGTAAGTTTTACAAAATAGTTTTGTTTACCTTAATGCCGGGTCGTCTAATGGTAGGACACATGCCTCTGGAGCATGGTATCGGGGTTCGAGCC
>MHIZ01000026.1 GCA_001817765.1 Candidatus Colwellbacteria bacterium RIFCSPLOWO2_02_FULL_44_20b
ACGGAAATGACGTTGTGACGATTATTACCGATAAAGAAGTTTCTTTATCCGCGAAATTTACGTGTCCAGAGGATGGATTTTCATTTCCAGAAATTGAGCCGCGATTATTTTCTTTTAATAGTCCGTATGGTGCGTGTCAGGCGTGTAATGGATTAGGAACTGAGGATTTGTGGTCTGAAAAGATTTGTCCTGTGTGCACAGGAAAGCGATTGCGACCAGAGGCGCTTTCAGTTTTGATTGAGGGAAAAAATATTTCGTCAGTTGTCCAAATGTCGATAAGTCACGCCGCGGAGTTTTTCGAGAAACTTTTGAAGTCGAAAGACACATGGGTTACGGAGATTGGTGAAGCACCAATGCGGGAGATCCGAAGCCGTTTGAAGTTTATGTTGAATGTTGGTCTTGATTATTTAACGCTTGAACGGAAGGCAGGGACCTTGTCGGGAGGCGAGGCACAACGAATCCGCTTAGCGTCGCAGATTGGTTCGTATCTTGTCGGAACTTTGTATGTTCTAGACGAGCCGACAATTGGGCTTCACCAACGAGATAACGCGAAGCTTATTGAGACGCTTCATGAGTTACGGGATTTGGGTAATACAATTATCGTTGTTGAACACGATGAAGAAACGATTCGCGAGTCGGATTACCTAGTTGATATCGGACCGGCGGCAGGGGTACACGGGGGATATATTGTCGCGCAGGGACCGATTCCTGAAATCATTAAGGATAAGAAACAGAATTCGCCAACATTAGATTATTTGCGTGGAAAGAAGTTTATTGAGATTCCTAAGACTCGGCGGAAAGTTACGGATAATCATGATTTTTTGAAAATTCGGGGGGCAACGGAAAATAATCTTCAGAATATCAATGTTGATTTGCCTTTACGGCGACTTGTCGCGGTTACTGGCGTTTCGGGATCGGGGAAGAGCACCCTTGTCTACGATGTTGTCTATAAAGCGTTATCGAATAGATTTAACGGAAGCGCATACAAGCCGGGGGCGGTTAAAAGTATTTTGGGGTTGGAATATGTGAATCGGGCGGTGAATGTTGATCAGTCGGCGATTGGGCGTACACCGCGATCAAATCCGGCGACGTATGTGGGCGCCTGGACGCACATTCGTGATTTATTTGCGGCGGCGCCGGATGCGCGAGTACGCGGCTATAAGCCAGGACGGTTTAGTTTTAACGTGAAAGGCGGGCGGTGTGAAAACTGTGAAGGGCATGGATTAATCGCGATTGAAATGCACTTTTTGCCGACCGTATATGTGCAATGCGATATTTGCAAAGGGAAACGGTTTGATCGAGAAACGCTTGAGGTTAAATATTCGCCAAGCGGGAAATCTTCGGAAGGGAAGAATATTTATGAAGTGCTTCAGATGACGATTGAAGAAGCTACGAGTTTTTTTGAAGACATTCCGTGGTTGCACGAGAAACTTAAAATTCTCGATGAGGTTGGATTGGGGTATCTACAACTTGGGCAACCAGCGCCGACATTGTCGGGTGGAGAAGCACAACGCATTAAGCTCTCAGCAGAACTTGGAAAACGCGATACGCGACGGACAGTTTATTTACTTGATGAGCCGACAACAGGTTTGCACTTTGCCGATATTGAGAAACTTTTGATGGTTTTACAGCGTTTGGTTGATAGAGGGAACACTGTTGTTGTGATCGAACACAATCTTGACGTTATCAAGTCGGCGGATTGGGTAATTGACTTGGGACCGGAGGGGGGAGACAAGGGCGGAAAGGTTGTCGCGGTTGGGACGCCGGAGCAAGTTTCAAAACGGGTAGGGAGTTTCACAGGGGAATATTTGAGGAAAGTACTTTAAGGATAGTTTTGGTATGATAAACTTAGAGTACTTTTAAAAGGTCGTTTTATTAGCTTCTAATTCTTTATTCTCTATGAAACCCGAAGAATTGAAATATCCTTACACACTTCCATTACTTCCTTATAAAGATGACAAGGGAGAGGTGAGTTACGATCGGCTTGATCAATTTGTCGATGCAGAAACGATGAAATTGCATCATACAAAACATCATCAAGCTTACGTTGATAAGTTGAATGCCGCGCTTAAAGATCGTCCTGACCTCCAAGGAAGAAACCTTATTGATCTTTTGGAAAACTTTGAAGGATTGCCCAAGGAGGTACAGACGCCAATCCGTAATCATGGCGGAGGGCATATCAATCACTCAATGTTTTGGCAGATGATGCGCTCTGGCCTTGCGGGTAAATTTCCAGCTCCCGCGCCAGAGACAGAAATCGCCAAGAAGATCGTCGAGAAATTTGGAAGTTTTGACGAGTTTAAAAACAAGTTTACCCAGGTTGCCACTGACCGCTTTGGTAGCGGTTGGGCGTGGCTCGTCAAAAATAGTGTTGGAGATATTGAGGTATATTCGACTCCGAATCAGGACAGTCCGATGATGGGAAAACTTATCCCGCTTCTTGGACTTGATGTTTGGGAACACGCCTATTATCTTCATTATCAGAATCGACGCGCCGCATACATCGATAATTTCTGGGTGGTTGTGAATTGGGAAGATGTCGAGAAACGATTCACCGACCCGAATTATATCTAAAGGGGCGTATATTGAGACGATAACATCCCGCAGGAATGCGGGGTGTTTTTGTTTATCCTGAGTTTGTCGAAGGATTTGACCGAGCCAGACTCAATTTGACACGCCTTAATCTCAGTGTTATTGTTGCGGCTGATTTCGGTTCTGGTCGACTCGACTTTATCAGTAAGAACCGAAGTTGTCGGTTCTTTAAGTTTTAATGTTTTTATGGAGTATTCTGTTCAATTAAAGAACAAGGCAAAAAAGAGAATACTCAAACGACTTCAGAGTTTGTCAGATGGAATTTGTATTGCTCTTGGAAGTAGGATTTTCGATCGTGATACTCTTATTCGTCATGTTCGAAAAGAATCCGAGGTTGGCAAACTGATGATACGAATTGAAACTGAGTTTTTGCGACCAGAAATAGTTGATGGTAGTGATGGTGGTGCAACGACTGGCAGTCGGTCCGGCTGATGATACGAGGACACGTTCCGTTTTCAACGGAGCGTGTTTTATTTTATAGTGTGAACGAAGTGAATAAAGATAATTTTTATAAAAATTTACCTGATACGCCTGGTGTTTATTTGATGCGAGGTTCACCCACCTCGTCTAAAGACGGGCGAGGCAAGAATCATTTGCTTTATGTGGGGAAAGCGGGAAATTTGAAGCGGCGGGTGTCTAGTTATTTTTTGCGTCCACACGACAGGCGGATTGAAAAATTAGTAAGTGAAATCAAAAAAGTTGATTACATCCAAACCGATACCGCGATTGAGGCGCTTATATTGGAAGCGGAGCTTATTAAGAAATATCAGCCGCCGTTTAATGTTCTTGAAAAAGACGACAAGAGTTTTCTTTATGTTGCTGTTACGAAAGATAAGGTTCCGCGGATTTTGCTCGCACGACAGACTGAATCGCCCGACTACAAGATTTTAAAACGATTTGGGCCGTTTACCTCAACATCGAGTTTGCGAGAAGCGCTTAAGATCATTCGCAAGATTTTTCCTTTCAATATACATTCGCCTGAACAAATAGCGCGCTCGAAACGAGAGTGTCTCGAACACCAGATCAGACTCTGCGCCGGAGCGTGTACAAACTCGTTTGATCTTAAAGAATATCGGCGAGATGTGCGAAGTATCATTCTTTTCTTTGAGGGAAAGAAGAAACGGATTTTGAGTTCACTCCAGATGCTGATGAAAGAGGCGAGTAAGAATTTGGAATTTGAGAAAGCAGGAAAGTACAAGCGGCAGATTTTTGCTTTACAACACATTCAAGATGTTGCGTTTATTAAACATGATGAGGTTGTTGATTCGAGGCGAATACGGAGAATTGAGGGGTATGATATTTCAAATATTTCCGGGACATCGGCGGTTGGTTCAATGGTTGTATTCGTTGGCGGGAAACCGGATAGGGATGAGTATCGGAAGTTTCGGATTAAAACTATTTGGGGATCGAATGATGTTGGGATGTTACGGGAAGTTCTTATACGGCGGTTTCGCAACAAGTGGCAGAAACCGGATTTGATCTTGATTGATGGCGGAATTGCGCAGGTGAATACGGCGCGGAGCGTGCTTCAGCTTTTTAAACTTGATATTCCTCTTGTTGGTTTAGCAAAAGGACCGGAGCGAAAACGAAACGATATTTTGGGGCGAGTGCCTTCGTGGGCAGACTTAGAAACTTTGATTAGAGTTCGTAATGAAGCGCATCGATTTGCTATTCGCTATCACAAAGACGTGCGGAGCAGGGAATTTGTAAAACCTTTACACTAGGGCGTTGTTTCCCTATTTACAGTTTCTGCTATCGCTGATTTTGATATATAATCGGAATTGTGGGTATTTTTGATTTTAATAAGCCCAGGACGCCTCTTCAGTGGATTATTTTCCTGGCGGCGATTGGTATCACGCTTTCAAGTCCTGCAGGTACAAGAGCTTTTTCAAGGGATCTTCGACGACATATTTCCCGACATAACAGGCAGGAAAAATTTCCATTGAAACCTGCTCAAGTTTCAATGGCTCTTTATTATGCGCGCAAACGAAAATTGATTGATATTCGAGAAGATGTTCGCGGCAATATCTTGCTTTTTCTTACTGAACGAGGTAAGAAACGAAAACTTGAATATGACCTTGAGAATCTCACTATCGTTAAGCCATCTTCATGGGATGGGAAGTGGCGCCTTCTTCTTTTCGATGTTCCCGAATCAATGAAAAGAGCTCGCGAGGCGTTACGAGAAAAACTGAAACAACTTGGGTTTTTCCAGTTTCAGAAAAGCGTTTGGATATATCCTTATCGATGTGAGAACGAAATTGATTTTATCGCTGAAGTATTTTCGATAGCGTCTTGCCTTACTCTTTTCACTATTTATATTGAGAACGACAAGATGCTTCGTTCTTATTTTCGTCTATAGTTCAGAATCTGCTATCGCTTATTTTGTAAATGGTTTTATTTTTTTATGCGGTTTGTGTTATAAAGACTAGTTATGGGAATGTTTGATCAATTTAAAGCGGCTTCTGAAATGATGAAGGGAATGTCGCCGGAACAAATCAAGGAACTTATGGATCAGGCGAAGGGAGCGAAGGATATGATGCGAGAAGAAATTAAGAAAGGGGTTGAGGAGG
>MHIZ01000027.1:0-17433 GCA_001817765.1 Candidatus Colwellbacteria bacterium RIFCSPLOWO2_02_FULL_44_20b
GGGAACGGCCGTTTAAGTTTTTAAAATGCAAGACTCCGCTTTCATACCGAAAGCGGAGTCCTACTACATTCAGGAAGCTGCCCATTAAGAGTCCGAGTATCAGCAGCAGATAATTTATTATCCCTGCTTCATTCATTACGGCTGGACACAGTAGACAATATCTTCAGTTCCACCTGTGCAGTTTATACCAAAAACATCAGCGCCATCGACGTCGGTATTCAACACTATATCTCCCTGCTCTAATGTTGCACCGAGTACATAGTCTAACGAATCACCGCTTGGAGCATACCAGTACGTTGCCCCAGTTGATGGATCTTGTGGGAGTGTTTTCACGAGGTTTGCACCAGAAGAACCTAAGGCCGTCGCTAATCCCGCGTAGGCGTTACCTGACGCTACACCTGTACCGTCGCATCCTGAGATGTTCGTATTACCGAGTTGATCAGGATATTCGCCGCATTTTGTAAGGTATAACTCGAGGGTGCTTCGCATCTGGCTGATTTCAGAGATTCTCTTGCCATCGCGCGCACGAGCACGAGCCGCTGTTAAGCTCACAAGCACAATTGACGCCAAGATACCGATAATCGCAATGACAATCAAAAGCTCGATTAACGTGAAACCTTTTGTGTCCTTTTTCATTATTTTCATTTTATACGCAAATTTTTCTTCATTTGCATTATTACTCGACCTTTTCGCTTATTATCTAGATTATACCACAGCTTTTTTCTTCTCAATTACACTTATTAACAGTCAGAAGCTATCTTGAAAGTCCATATTCTACTGCAATCTCACTAGTTCGGTTCCGGCTTCGTCACTCCTCCTCAGTGTATCGTTTCACCGATACACCCTTGTCGTCGTTTCTCGCCTCGCTCGAACTATTGAAATTTCGTTACGAAAGAGACTTTCCAGAGAGCTTCTAGTTTTCATAGTCTACGCAATCTCTAGAATGTCGAGGCAAGGTCATAAATCGGCTTTAAGATCGAGGCAAAAAGCAGGGCGACGGCAACACCGATAAAAAGCATAATGATCGGTTGGATCAGTTCAACAAGATTTCCGACAAGTTCTTCTACTTCACGGCCAAAGAATTCGGAAATGCGTTTTAAGAGCTCTTCTATTTTGCCTGTTTCTTCTCCGATCGCAACCATTTGCGTTACAATCGGCGGGAAGAGAATTTCGTTTTTCGCGAGCGCTTGGGAGAAAAGCTGTCCCGTGCGGACATCTTCGGCGGCCTGATGCAACGCTTCACGATAGACAATACTTCCGACCGTATGCCCTGTGATTTCAATCGCCTGGGCAATCGGAATACCACTTCTTACAAGAACACTGATCGATTCGGCGAATCGAGAGAGGTATAGTTTTTTGAGGAGATTACTGACGAGCGGCAATTTTAAAACTGTTTCTCCATAGACTATTTTTCCTTCAGGGGTCTTTAGATATTCCCGTATTGAGATACCGAAACCAAGGACAACAACAAGAATTGCCCACCACCACGTACTTAAAAAGTCTCCGCTATCGAGAAGCACTCGCGTCAGGAAGGGCAGTTGTACTCCGCTTTCTTCGAAGATAGGTTTAATAACTGGTAATACGAAAATAATCATTACAATAGCGACAATGAAGAATAGGACGATAACGAATACCGGGTAGATGAGCGCGTTTCGCACTTTGTTTACAATTATTGTTTCCTTTTCAAGATAGTCTGCTAAGAAACTAATCGTTTCTTCCATTCGCCCCGTGATTTCAGCGGAGCGCACCATATTGACGTAAAAGAGTGAGAAAACATTATTTTGACGATCGAGCGCCTGCGAGAGGGAGAGACCCGCGTCAACGTCATTCGCGACTTCGCCCATTGTCTCGCGAAGAATTTGGTTTTTTGTTTGACGTTGGAGCGTGCGGAGAGCGTCGGCAAGCGGCACTTTAGCACCTAAGAGCGCCGCGAATTGACGCGTTAAAACCATCAAGTCTTTTGATTTGACCCTGCCGAAAAAGTTCGTAATAAAATCAAGCCAATGGCTTTCTTTTATTTCATCGATACTTATAACGTAGAGATCGTGACTCGATAACGTGTTCAAAGCGGCTTCTTTATCAGCCGCTTCTATAAGACCGCTTTGCAACTCCCCTGTTTTTGTTCGTGCTTTATACTTGAGCTTCATCGGTGTTTTTTATCAGGTAACCCCTCGACAAGCTCGGGGTAAAATTTAGAACAACTTATTTGTTTACAATTTGTTCTAAATTTTACATTCGTTCGAGCAAGAGCCGAAGCTCGGAGGGATTTTGCGAAACAACCTCAGCATTCTCGAGCGAGATTTGTTTTCGTTTTACCAAATCGGCAAGTGAACGGTTTAAGCTGATCATTCCTTCTTGGAGCGAGGTTTCAATAACAAGATCAATTTGATAAATCTTTTTCTCGCGGATGAGGTTTCTGATTGCCGAGTTTACGATCATAATTTCGACTGCCGGAATCCGGCCGCCGTCGATACGCGGGACGAGACGCTGAGACACAATGCCGACGAGCGTTGCTGAGAGCTGTGAGATAACTTGTCCTTGTTGACCCGAAGGAAAGCTGTCGATGATGCGGTCGATTGTTTGGGCGGCGGAGTTCGTGTGGAGCGTTGAAAATACGACATGACCCGTTTCGGATGCTGTCATCGCGGTCGCGATTGATTCGGAATCGCGCATTTCTCCGATCATTACAACATCGGGATCTTGGCGGAGTAGTGATCGAAGCGCGCGGTGAAACGTCGGGCTGTCGCTTTTTACTTCACGCTGGGAAATAATGCATCGATCCTGAACGAAAAGGTATTCAATCGGATCCTCGATTGTGATGATATGATCCGTTCGTTTGTGGTTTACCTCATCGAGGAGCGCCGCAAGCGTTGTTGATTTTCCGTGCCCCGCGGGACCTACGACAAGCACGAAACCTTGTGAAAGCTTGGTAAACTCATGGAGTATCGGTGGAAGGTTCAATTCTTCAATTGTCCTGACTTGAGCTGGAATCAAACGAAGTGCCGCGGCCATAAAACCGCGCTGGAAAAATACGTTTACGCGGAAACGGGCTTTGTCTTCGAAGGCGTACGAGAAGTCTACTTCCCTGTTTGTGAAAAATGCTTCTTTTTGTTCGGCGGTTAGGAGCGCTGTAATTAAACCTTCCGTTGCTTCGGGTGTTAAAATTGTTTCTTTTTGAAGCGGAATCAAACTCCCGTCGATA
The DNA here is from genome assembly GCA_001817765.1 of Candidatus Colwellbacteria bacterium RIFCSPLOWO2_02_FULL_44_20b. Taxonomy (GTDB): domain Bacteria; phylum Patescibacteriota; class Minisyncoccia; order UBA6257; family Colwellbacteraceae; genus O2-12-FULL-44-13. Next base: position 3,203 of record MHIZ01000027.1, read on the forward strand.
CGGATTGTTGGACGACGCCCGACGGCGATGTGCAAGTCAGACGCATTTTGGCGCGCTGTTACGAGCATCAACTCTTTTAATTTTTCCTGATAGTCTATTTCCGGCATTGTCGTAGTTTGATTATATCACACGAATTTTCTTTTTTATTCTTCTTCATCACTTGTTTCGCGAAGGACTTCTTCAAGCATCACTAAGCCATTCAAGGCTTTAACAATACCGTCCGTACGGAGCGATATCATTTGCTGGCGATTCGCTTCTTCGCGGATTTTTTCTCCGGTCGCGCCGCCGGCAATAATCGTTCCCAGTTCACGCGTCATTGTTATTACTTCAAAGAGCGCTACTCGTCCGCTTATTCCCTTTCCCTTGCACGCGTCACATCCGGGAGCGTGCCATATCTTATATGGCGCTTCCGCTTTAATTTCTTTTTTCGCGGTTTCGGGCATATTTTCTACCTCTTCTTCGATTATTTTTTGGAGTTCCGGACTTGGGTTTTCGGCTTTTTTGCATTTTTCGCATATTTTTCCGACAAGACGCTGGGCAACCATTGTATTTAGCGCCATTGGAAGGAGGAACGCATCAACGCCCATATCAATAAGCCTCGGGATAACACCAAGGGCATTATTCGTGTGGAGGGTTGAGAGCACGATGTGGCCGGTTAACGCCGCGTGAACCGCAAGAGAAGCTGTTTCGCTGTCGCGGATTTCACCAACCATAATTACATCAGGATCTTGACGCAGAATTTGCCGCAAACCCGAAGCGAAGTCGTAGCCGATTTCCGGGTGCACCTGCGATTGATTCAGACCATCAACAAAGTATTCAACCGGATCTTCGAGGCTTACAACGTTTGATTCTTCTTTATTAAGAATTTGTAGCAAAGAATACAATGTCGTTGTTTTACCAGAGCCAGTTGGACCGGTAATCAAAACCATTCCGAAAGGTTTTTCAATGCCTTCTTTCACAAGCTCGGCACTTCTCCCGATAAGACCAAGGTTATCAAGGCCTTTTAATCCAATACTTGGATCAAGGACACGGATCGCGACTTTTTCACCGACTGGCGTCGGAAACGTGGCAACGCGATAATCAATATCGCGTCCGAAGATAACTGTTCTAAATCTACCATCTTGTGGAACGCGGAGTTCGTCAATCTTTAGATTCGAAAGAATTTTAATGCGAGACACTATTGGCTGGTGAAGTTCAATTGGAAATGAGGAAACTTCATGAAGATCTCCATCGACACGGAATCGAATGCGGACACGTGAGCGTTGTGGTTCGATATGAACGTCTGAAGCGCCGCTCTCGACGGCTTCTTTTAGTGTTGAAGCGACGATTTTAATGACTGGGGCTTCTTCTGAAACATCCGCCCCTTCTTCAAGATGAATAATGCGTTGAATCGCTGAGACTCCACTTCCTGGCTTGATATTGAGCGATTTGATTGCCGCTTCGATTTCTGTTTTGTACGGAGAATATTTACGAAGCACAAGTTCAACATCTGAGGGCGCTACAAGATACACCCCTAGGTTTATTTTCAACTCTTTTGCCACAAAACGGAGAGCTTCTTGAGCGCGGATATCTTCGGGGTTTACCATTCCCACGGTTAACATTTCCTTTGTGCGGGCGAGTGGGATAACTTTGTAGTTCTGCGCGGTCTCAGAGGGGATGAGTTTTAAGAGATTGGGCGTGATTTCTTCGAGATTTACTTTTTCATACGGGATGCTTAAGAGCTCACTTCTTAGTTTCGTAAGTTCAATTTCGTCAACGAGGCGATGCCCATAGAGAAGGTCTTCGACGGGTTTTTGGAGCAACTCAGCTTCGCGCCCAATTTTTTTTGCAGCTTCACTCGTTAGGAGCGTTTTTTCAACAAGCTTATTGAGAAGTGTTTTTGCTTCCATGCTTTAGAGCGGCAGGAAGGGATTCGACCGTCCATTTATGCCTACCGATGGACGACCGACATATTCCCGCAATTTTTTAAACGTAGGATGCGCCATAACTTCATCAGGCTCGGCTTTTAGTTCCGCAAGCTTACTCAACGAATCAATGTTTGTTGGCGCTACTTTTTCAACAAGTGGCACGGGCGCGAAGAAAAGCGCGTAACCTGTTACCCCAACTAACAGCAGGATTAAAAACGTCAAAAACGCAGGGAAAATATTTTGTGTCTTTCTTTCTTCTTTAACGATGATTGCCATTTTTGCGTTAGTTATTTTACCTCTGATAATACGTATCGAACGTCAGGTTGTATTGCGTGCTTCCTCCTGAGCTTGTTTCGTTCACCCGGAATGAAACAAGATCCATAATACGGATATTTGTTTCAAGCGCGCTTATGAACGACTTTATTCCTTCGTAGGATCCTTTTACCGCAAGACCAACCCGCAATGCCGCAACGGGTTTTAGAGCTGATGGTTCAACGTCCTTTTTTTCCGGTTGGGATACGCCGTATTGAAGCGTAATTGAATCCACCTTTGTGTTATAGGCTTTTGCCATACTCTGTATTTGGTTTATGAGCGAAGGCACATCCTCTCCGTTTGGCACTATTGCCCCGAATGTTTCTTTAACACGTGGCAGGGCACTATATTTTTCGTTGACGCGCTTAATTTCTTGCAGTGTTTCCTGTTCATGGACGAGTGTTTCGCGGCGTGATTCTTTTTCGCTCCGAAGTGCTTGAACTTCTTTGTACGCAGGTTTTACGAGTAAGAAATACATCATACCGCTCAAAAGCAGGATGAGCATTCCTCCAATTACTGTTCCTAACCTTTTCTTTGAGCTTCCCATTGTTTTTATTGCGATTGGATGATGTCTCTAAAAACGGAGGGGGCGACGAGCATATTCGCCGTGAAATAAACCTTGCCGTCAGTCGAGCTTGATTGCATCGCGGTTATAACCACGCGTTCTATTTCCGGTGTTGCCTCGTAATTCGCAAGCTGACTCGCAATTGTTTCATAGGAATCGGCAACGCCTTCAAGAACGATTTTCCTTTCTGGAATAGTAAGACTCATAGACTTGAAGAACATCCGTTGGTTTGTTGTCCGCTCGAGAAGCGGCAATACTTTTGAACCAATACTATGTTTGCCGAGCAGAGATTGCGCGTTTATAACTTGCGAGTAGAAGTTTACAAAATCTTTTTCTTCTTCGGCAGTAATTGTTTTCTTTAAACTCTCCATTTGCTCGTCCAGGCTTTTGATTTCTGATTTTAGAAGCGGTTTGTACCCAAAAACAAGCCCTAGGTAAAGTATTCCCACAAAACCAAAAACAACCAAAACTGTTACAAGTAGATGCCAGGGCCAGCCAATGCTTGGCAGATTTTCTTTTGAAAACTTTTCGTTTGGGTCCTGCTTGTACATACGTATTTTTTATATAAACTGGCGAATGCCCAAACCGAGGGCGACAGAAAACGTTGTTCCTACTTCTTCAATAATCGGTTCGAGATGGCTTGGATACTCTATTTTTTTAAACGGCGCCGCTTTTACAATCGGAAGATTGAACTGCTGTTCCATATATTTTTCAATTCCCAAAAGGTTGGCGCCACCTCCCGTTATGATCACGCGTTCGATGACGTTCTTATAAGTTTTTTCGTATGTTTCTTTGACGCGTTTTACCTCTCCTAGTATAACATCGAGATATGGGAGCATCAACGAAGAAAGTTCATATTCCCCGCCACGTCCTAGAATACCGAGTCGTTTTTTCAATTCTTCCGCCCGCTGGATATTAATACCGAGCCCTCCGGATATGGTTTGTGTTAATGATCCGCCCGCGATATCGGTTTGAACGCTGTACTTCAATGATCCACCGGCGGCGACCGAGATTGATGTCGAGCGGGATCCGATATCAACAATCAGGGATTCCGTTGGATCGCCTGTTGTAAGAAGTCGGGCGAGACTTACTCCTTCAACTTCGAGCGCTTTGAGATTTAATCCCGCGAGCGTGAAAATTTTTTGGTATTTTCTAATATGTTCGTTTGGAACCGAGACAAGAAATACTTGCTGAAATTTCGCTCCTTTCTCATCTTCACGCTCCCCGACCGTCATCCAATCGATTGTTACCTCTGTTATCGGAAGCGGTACGAATTGCCGCGCTTGATACTGCATCGCGCGGGCCATTTCGGCTGGGGGCATCACTGGAATATCCAAGAGTGCCGTAAATGAAAGAAACGGCGGGAGCGACGCGATCGCGTTTTTTGTTTTTGTCTTTAGATTTTTAAGAAGGACTCGAAGCAATTCAGCGGTTTCGGTATCAAGCATTTTCAGGTTACTTGTCTGAATAGCATTGTTTAATCTTTCCAAGTGGCCATAGGACTCGAGAATACCGTAGTTGCGAAGCGCTGGATGACCACCTGTTTCCATAAGCTCAACGATTTTCACCGATGTTGTTCCAATATCAACACCGAGATATTCGGCTCTTCCGGAAAGTGATTTAAGAAAGTTGAAGTTCACCCTAGTGAGTATGTAGTAAGTAGCATGTAGAATGTAGTAGAGGGAAATTGAATCATCTATTATTTACAGAATTATAACACGATGCTTAGTTTTCTGAGAACGATAAAGAACTTATTTCTTGACGGGCTCTTCCCGCGGATTTGCGTTTCCTGCCGGAAATACCTTACGCGTACCCAATATTCGACTATGTGCGATCGTTGTTTTCAGGCTATTCCCGTTCACTCGACTTTTTTCTGTTCAGTATGCAAAGCCCGATTACCGGATAATACAAAGATTTGCCATCGTGAAGCGCAGTTTTTTCTTGGAGCGGTTTCGGATTACAGCAGTAAAGAGCTTCGAGATTTGATCCATTCTTTTAAATATTCTTTTTCGACTGAGGCGCTTCATCCGCTCATTACTCTTACTGAAACTTATGTTCGTCACCTCGATTTTGATTTTACTGACTTCATTGTTATTCCGATCCCACTCCACAAGACACGGGAGCGATCGCGAGGATTTAATCAGTCAGCAATTCTTGGAAAGTCTTTGGCTCGAATTTTAAATATTCCTTTTTTTCAGGACGGACTCCAACGGGTTGCGAATACCGATCCGCAAGTTCGGATGCGGGATCGGGCGGCGCGAGAAGAAAACGTTTCCGAAGCTTTCACCGTACGCGCGTCCTTAGATAGATTTCAAAACAAAAACATCATTCTTGTTGATGATGTTTTTACCTCAGGAGCGACGCTTCGCGAAGCTGTTCGTGTTTTGAAATCTTGCGGAGCGAAAAAGGTTGTCGCGTTTGTTATCGCGAAGGCTTAGGGGTTTATTCCGAGCCAGCGATTTTTGACAACTACAATACCTCCGAGCGCACCCCATCCGCCACCGTGATCGTCACCATCGGCACAACTTACCCCTTTACTGTTAGTAATAGTACTCATGTAGGTATTTGTACTGAAGCCCTGGCCTGGTTCGATGTATAGAAAACCGTCGTACGAGTCGTCCCCTGAACCTCCTGTGCAATTTCCACCTAATCCGAAGCTCAAGTTAGCGCCGCCTCCTGGCCCATATATTGTCGCGCTTGTTGTTTTTGATCCTACACCGCCACCTCCTCCTGCTATGCATAAACCTCCGTTTGTGCGAGTTTGCCCGGGAACATCAGGGCATCGTGAAGTATTACTACCTCCTGATCCGTTCGCTGTGTTGTAGATAATGAAAATTGTCCCACTTGCTCCTCCTCCACCACCCGAAGAGTCACAGCCCGCTGCTCCGTTTCCTCCAACTCCTCCGTCTGATACTATAGAGCCGTCAAAGTGAAGGTTGCCTTTGACTTCAAGAATGATTGATCCACCACCTCGTCCGCCCGTTCCTCCGGTGCACCCTATACCATATCCACCACCTCCTCCACTTCCAGGAACTATTCCCCATGGTCGACGATAGAGACCCGTGGCGGCAGGATTCGTTTGACTTTCATGACTAATGTAGAAAAAGGGAATTTCGACTGTTGCTCCTCCGGCGCCATTTGAAGCGTTTCCTGCTTTCGTACCAAAATGATTTAGATTGTCAAAATAGAGATTACTCGCCTTGCCGTCTGCACCGTTACCCGCGCCTACACCTCCACTCCCCCCCTTGCCCCCATACCCCGTTAGATTAATTTGACCATCGATATTTGCATTTCCTTTAACACGGATAACCAAGAGGACTCCGTTATCGTGAATTGTTCCTAATAACCTCAATGTCTGTCCTTCATCAAGATCAAAACTATCGTAGTTTTTTACAACTACTTCTTTACCATCGGTTGGAATCGTGACATTTGCCCCTGTTGGATTATAATCGCCGTCGTCTCCATCTCCGCCAAAACTATACAGACCCCCACCCTGGCCGCTTGGGAGAGTTGTCCAATAAGGATCCTCTCCTGTGCCGTTTGTTTTTAGGATTTGGGACTCTGTACCCGCGGCGAATTGACTGAACTCTCCTGAGTCATTGCCCGCAATTAGGTCTCCTAATGTTGTTATGGAATTTATACCGATGCTTTTCCACACACCTCCATTATCGGTGAAGCGAAATGAATTTGATGTTATATTGTAATACAATGAACCGAACTGCCAATCACTTGGATCGCTTGTAAGCGGCCCCAAGTATGTAAAACCACTTAAGTAGAGAGATTTCCAATCGAGATCGGGAAATGTTTGGCCAATGTTGCGCACATTCGGAGCATCCGGCACAAGATCTTCATTGAAGCATCCCGGAGTTGGCGGGATACACGCCGCTCGCACTTGTGCTTCTTGAGGAATACTAAATGAGAGCGCAACAACAGTTATTGCCGCCAGTACCGAGACGACAATTCCTTTCTGGATGCCGTTTTGGAGTTCTTTTTTTATACGTACGTTTTTTCTCCGCATTCTTTAGAACCAGATGTTTTTAGCTACGAAGATGTTGCCTTCCGAACCGCCGCCACCGCCACCACTACCACCCGCGCCTATCGTTCCTCCAGTTCCGGCTGTGACAAAAGTTATGATAGTAGTTAAGCTTTTCGTAGAATTCGATGCTGGCAGTATCGCGCTTCCTCCACTATTTCCTGGGGCTCCGGCACCACCGCCGTTTCCTCCAGCTGAAAGGAGCGCGCCGCCACCAGCGCCAGGCGCAGTACCTGATAAACCTGACCCGCTTCCACCATCTCCACCTTTTGCATTAATCGTGCCGGTCGCGGCTCCGTTATTGTTATAGAGAATTGCTACGAAACCACCCGCGCCGCCGCCGCCGCCGCCCGTAACACATCCTCCAGTACCTGTTCCGTCGTTACCGTTCGCATTAATAGTTCCTGTGAACGTGAATACTCCTCCAACTTCAATAAGGAGCGCACCACCACCTGCTCCACCGGCACCACCAACGCACGGAACACCTATGGCGCCGCCGCCGCCAGATCCTGGAACAATTGCCATAAGACGATGGAATAAGTTGTTGATACTATCGGTTAAATAAAAAGCTCTACTGTTTACCGCGAGACCGCCTGCTCCACCGGTTGCGCCACTTGATCCTGAACCAAAGTGATTCAATACATCAAAGTATGTACTATTATCTTGTCCCGGACTGCCCGATCCTCCACTTGATCCGTTTCCACCACTTCCGCCCATTCCATTGAGATTTACTTGAGCTGTACCGGTGATTGATACATTGCCTTGAGAGCGAAGCACAAGGGTTACTCCTCCTTCTGGTTTTGTCCCGGTTAAATTTAGAATATCACCGTCGTTAAGAATAATTTCAGTGTAATTTTTAACGATGATCGGAGTATTTGCGTTCATTACAATTGACGCAGTACCCGGACTAGCGCCTCCTGGATCGAGTTTTCCATCTACTACTCCATCTTCTGCTCCTTCGTTAGTTTCACTTAATCCGTCGCCACCGAAACTTGATTGGCCCGATTCGCCTGGATCAGGCGCTACCCAGGCGGGGCTTCCGCTTTGTATTTTGAGCAAATCACCAGGTGAACCAGCTGGAAGACGTGTTACTGCTCCGCTTACGCCGCCGACAATCAAATCGCCTTGCGCGAATCCCGTTGGAGGCGTTAGTACTGATTGCCATCCGGTATTATTTCGAAGACGAAGTTCGTTTTTCGTCGTATTAAAATACAGGGCGCCTACTGTTGATTCGTTTATTTCACTTGCCGTCGCGTCAGTCATCGCGCCGAGGTAGAGAAGACGACTTAGGCTTAATGAACGCCACCGAAGCGTGCTTGAACCAATATCCTTCGTGGCGGGTGTTTGTGGGACAACATCAGAATCAAAGGTTGCGGCAGTTACTCTTCCAATCGCGGATGAGAGTGTTTGGACAACGTTCAGATTTGGGTTTGTTGAATTGTACGCGAGTGTCAGATCAACCTGGACTGTTGCCTGACCGCCGGCGTTATCGAATTTTGTGAACTCTAAACTATTAACCTTAACTTGGCTGCTTGTGATCGCGGTTGGAGGCGTCGCGCCTTGTTGGACGTAGACGCTATTCGCGTCAGCGCTGATAATTGTCGGATCATATCCTTGATCTTTAAAACGAAGTGTTAGGTTGTTCGGCTTTGGACCCGATCCAGGATATGCCGGAGTTTCAACCTCACTTGATTCACGCACTAAGCGCTGGATTGTTTGCATTACGAAGTTCAATTCTTGATTTACCGCGCTCGCGATCTGTTCTCTTGTTTGTGTTTTATTTACCGTGTACAGAATTCCCGTGAGCAATCCAGCGGTAATCGCAAATATCGCGATGTAAATCAAAAGCTCCATCAGGGTAAAGCCCCGAAGGAATTTCTTTTTCCCCGTTCGTATTTTTTTCTGCCTCATCGTATTTCTATTTTAGACCAGAATTTCTTACAAAACTATCCCCATCCGCCCAAGGCGCCTGCCTGTCGGTAGGCAGGGACCAGCCTAGGGCTGGATCGTTTCTTTTTTTAATTTATTCACTGTTTTTTGATAAAAAGAGATTTTCCGAACTCGATGGCGGCGACGTTAACAACGCTAAAGATCGCGACACCCATGAACCATGGGAATGGAAGCGGGACGGTATGAAAAAGCGTTTGAAAGAAGGGCGCGTAGACAGCGAGCAACATTAGTATGTTTCCTATGACGACTCCTCCCACGAGATAACGATTCGAGAACGGATTATATTCCCTGATACTTGAACGAAGGCCGCGGATTGAAAACACAACAAAGAGACTGTAGACGCCGAAACAAGCGAAAATAAAGGTACGAGCGAGATTGGGATCAACGTTGAATTTAAGGAGTGCCAGGTAAAGGATGAGCAGTAAAACGCTTGTCGCTGTTCCTATAACAAGAATAAGAAATCTCATTTCCTTATCAAAAAGTTGTTTTCCGAGATTCGGGCGTTCATCACTCATTTTGTCGACGTGCTTATCGAAGGCGAGCGCGATGGCAGGAAAACTATCGGAAAAGAAATTTACCCAGAGAATTTGGAGCGCGTTCAATGGCAATGGGATCCCAAGTATCAGCGCCCCACCTACGAGTACCAGTTCGTTAAAAACTCCGGAGAAAAGATAGACGAGGACTTTGCGGATATTCGCGGTGATATTTCTTCCTTCTTCGATCGCGGCGACGATTGTTTCAAAGTTGTCATCGAGAATAATCAAGTCCGAGACGCTTTTCGCGACATCGGTTCCCGAACCGACAGCGATTCCTACATCCGCTTCTTTCAAGGCCGGCGCGTCGTTTACGCCGTCCCCCGTCATCGCGACAATTTCCCCTTGTTTTTGATAAAGACGCGCGATGCGTAATTTTTGTTCGGGCGTAACCCGCGCGAATACTTTAATTAGGTCGAGACGGATTTTCATCTCTTCGTCGGTTAGCTTATCGAATTCATCGCCGCTTATGACCGACCCTTCGCCGAGCCGGAAATCTATTTCCCGGGCGATTGATTCGGCGGTGCCTTGATGATCACCTGTCGCGATGACCGTTCTTACTCCATACCCATGGACACGCCGTATTGAATCTTTAACCGTCGCACGAACCGGATCACGAAACGTAATAAGTCCTAAGAAATTTAACTTGGGAATGACTCGCGTGTCGTCCTGAAGATTGATTTCTTTTGGCGCGCGAACATTTCTTGAAGCAATCGCAAGTACGAGTTCGCCGTTTCTCGCAAGTTGGTCTATGCGTTGTAGTGTTTTTTGTCTTGCCTCTTCATTTAATTCTGAAAGCCCAATGATTGTTTCGGGAGCGCCGAGGCAACTGATGGCGTATCTTTGGCCACTTTTTACGAGCGAGGCAGAAAATTTTCTTGACGCTTCAAATGGAAGTTTTTCAATAACCGCGAACATTTTTTTAAAATATGACGGCGTAAGGCCGTTTTTGCCGGCGGCGCGAATAATCGCCGCTTCGAGCGGATTTCCGGCGATGCGCCATTCTTTAACTGAATCTTCAGGATTTTCAACAATGGCGTCGGTTGTAAGCGCCGCTAGCGAGAGCATTTCTTCTTTATTTGAGACTTCGGTTACCACACCGCTTAATTCCATTTTTGCCTCTGTCAGCGTGCCGGTTTTATCAGTAATGATTATTGTTGTGTCGCCGAGAGTTTCAGCGGCAAGGAGACGTCGCACGATTCCCTTTCGTTTCGCGAGACGTTGAACGCCGATTGCAAGTACGACCGTGAGCGCAATCGGTAGTCCTTCGGGCACAGCGGCAACGGCGATTGACACGGCGATTATAAACATCGAGGTAGTATCTTCGCCGAGATACACGCCGAGGCCGAAAATGCCGAGTGTTATAATCGCGATCGCGGCACCGGCTCTCCGAGAGAATTTACCCACGGCACGCTGGAGTGGTGTTTCTTCTTCACTCAGACTTTTTACAAGTTCGGCGATTTGTCCGATTTGCGTCTCTTTTCCCGTTGCCACGACAACCGCGGTACCGAATCCTTCAACAACAACCGTACCCGCGAATACCATTGATTTTTGATCGCTTACGAGCGTATCAAAGTTCACGGGCGTTATTGATTTTCTTACCGGAAGCGATTCTCCGGTCAGAATTGTTTCGCTCGCGTCAATATTGTTCGCGTAGAGAAGGCGCGCGTCGGCGGGGATGCGACTGCCTTGGACGATCCGAATAATATCGCCAGGGACGATTTCTTCGGCGTTTATTTCGGTTTCTTTGTCGTTTCGAATTACACGGACGCGTTCCTCAATGTATGTTTCCAGTTCCTGAAGAGCGTTTTCGGCTTTATTCTCCTGGTAAAAACCAAGGAATGTGTTTAAAAGAATCGCGCTTACGATAAATACGGTATCAGCAAGCTCTTTGAGAAAAAACGTAATAACAGCGGCAAGTACGAGCGCCAGAATAAGCGGGTTTTTAAATTGATCAAGAAGTAGTTTGAATCTGTTTACCTCCCCTTTTGTAGGAAGACGGTTTAATCCATATTGCCGGAGGCGGATTTGAACCTCTTCTTCGCTTAAGCCCTGTTCTTCTGTATTTAAAGCTTTCAGGGCTTCCTCGGCGGGAAGCGCGTGAAATGCAAGCATAGTGTTAGTATAACTTACTTACTCAACCCTTCGACAGGCTTGGGACTTAAAAAATCTTTCGATTTTTGCCTCGATCGATTATTTTCCGAAACGGCGTTCGGTTTTTGAGAATTTTTGTACTGCTTGTTTTAGTTCTTTTATCCCGAAATCGGGCCATAAAGTATCTGTAAAATAAATACCAGCATAGGCGGTATCCCACATCATAAAGCCGGCAGAGAGATGCGGGTCGTCGGCACTGCCGGTACGAATTAGAAGATCAACGGGTGGGAGATCGTTGGTCCAGAGATATTTTTTAATATCTTCGACACTTATTTTTTTCTGATCTTTCATTTTTTCGATTACTTCAACCATTTCTTCTCTACCGTCATAAGCGAGGAGGAATGTCAGACTGTATTTCGTATTTCCTTTCGTCAGGTTCACGAGTCTTTTGATTATTTCTTGGGCTTTTTTCGGATAGTATTTTTGCCATTCACCTCGCGCTCGGACGCAGACGCCTTTTTTCAGAAGTTCTCTTAAGTTATTCAACATTTCTCCGAAGTATTGTTCCGAGAGATTAAACAACGCCTCAATTTCTTTTTTGGGGCGTCTCGTTACATTATCTTTTGACGAGCCCCAGAAGGTAAAGTGTGTGATGCCGAGTTCGATCAATTTTTTGTCGAGCACAAGCTTTTTCGCGTTTTGCGCGCCTTTTACGTGCCCAACCCACGGTTGTAACCTTTTTTTCTTTGCCCAGCGACGATTACCATCAGGAATGATCGCGATATGAAGCGTGTTTTGTTGATTCATTTTTCTATTTCTTTTTTGACAGCGCCGAGATTCAAACGATACGCAGGGCGATTTTCTTTTTCGTACAAAAAATACGTCCCTAGGATGTTTTTACAGGACTTACATACGAGAAGCTTTGCCGCTTTTTCTTTTTCAAATTTTTGTATCCGATCGAGATAGAGCCGCTTCAAGTGTCCTACGCCATCCTTTTGATATGATAGCAAAAATGAATTACATTTTGCGCAGGAAATATTCAAAAGCCGGCTCTTGCCGGCTCGCGCTTTTTTGTATTTGTCGTTTTTCCATTTCATGCTGTAAACCTTTTACGCAATTTGCCTTCTTGAACCTACGTGAGATGGGTTGAATATTTTTTCTTCGGTGCGTTAACTTCCTTTATACCTGATCGGCATCTCCCCTTTATTTGTCTCTGAGCGTAATCTAATGAAGATATTATTACTTTCCCTTGCTTCAACTTTCGCAAGGGGGTCTTGGATTTTTCCGGTATTTACATCCATAAACACGAATTCGTAGGCAATGAGGCGTCGTTCCCAATCGATACTTGAATTCGCGTTTAGAAAAATATGACTTCCGTCGACGGATTCGATCGAGGCGACACTACCAAACGGGATTTCGCTTACAATGCTTAACGATCCGGGCTCACGTGGGTTTTGCGTAACGATGATTTTATTTCTCGAGCTTGTAAAAATTCCTAGGAACCTCGATGAGGAAACATCGAGAAATTTGGTTGTACTTCCACTTTTTGTAACCGCTACCTTGTCACGCTCCATAGCGCAGTAGAGCAACTCTTTCACAACGGTCACACCCTTACACTGGTACGAGGAAGGAAGGGGTTGAACTTCGTATTCGCTTTTGTTTTCTCTGTTACTGAAATCAATGAAACAGATTCTTTGCTCACAGTTGAAAAACAGCGTGTTTATGTCTTCATTCCAGGCGACTGAACGATCCGCTTCTCTTTTTTTTCCAAGAGTTACCGAGAAAATTTCTTTTGCCGCCGGTACGCTGTAGACGTGGAGCACGGTGTCGCCGTAGTACTCCTCGGTTACGTGAGCAAGCAATTGTTCGTCATACGACCATTTGAATTCGTTCGTATCGTAGAATTTTACTCTATAGGGTATTTCAAATTCATAGTTTCCTCCATCAAGAGTGATGACTGTTCCTCGTTCATCAAGCACTTCTCCGCCTTCGCGTATGGCGTATGTTCCTGATGGAGAGGGAAAGGAAAATCTTCCTTCTTTTACTACCCTCATCTCTGTCCCATCTATGTTACTTATCACGATTCTTTGGTTGTACCTTCCACTCTCACGAATGTATTGAGTATATATGTACCTTTGGGACGATGGGTTGTTAGGGATAGATTCGGTAAAAACAAATTCTTTTGCAAAAACGTCCTCTTCCGACGCACGAACCATGCTCGTGTATGCGTACTGGAAAAAGCCATGCGCGACTGCCGTCGTTGTAATCAGAATCAGAGAGATTTTTACTGTTTTCAAAAACAACTTTTGTTCGTCGGTCTTCGGGAATTTCTTTTTGATAAAAAGCAGCGTACAAAAGACAATTGCCTCTATGAGTAGGAGTAACGTAATGAGACTCGCGAAAGGAAAAAGGAAGCATCCTCCTCCCAACCAAAAAAGATAGATACAGCCAATAGAGATGAAAGAAACTGCTCCGATAACGCCTGGCAAAAAATCGTTCCCGTAATAGTACAGCGCATCAGATATCGACATGGAGGAGCTTACAATACCCGCCATTGAGAAAAATATGAGACCGCCGAGAGAAACTACCGCTGGAATCGAAAAGAACAGGAGAACAGTAATGATCAGCGAGTGTTTTAAGGCGCTCCTTTTGTCGCTGGTTTTCCCTAGGTCAGTATCGCTTATTTCGTCCTCACCCTTTGTTCTTTGTGGTGTTTCTAGCATATTTATTTTACATTGGCGGTGTCTGTTTGAAAATATCCGAACGGAACTGGCTGGGCCCCGCCTGCGTTGAAACTTTGGCGGGCAGGTCGGCGGGCGGAATTCCCCCCACACCCC
>MHIZ01000027.1:17450-34362 GCA_001817765.1 Candidatus Colwellbacteria bacterium RIFCSPLOWO2_02_FULL_44_20b
CGGATTTTCAAAATGAATCATATGCCCGGAAGTAATTCTCTTATATTGGGCATGCGGTGCCAATAAGTGCAATTGTTCTAAATCTTTATCATCCATCGCCCCCACTAAGCCAAATTTCGGATGCCTAAACCAATTTGCTTGAAGCACCAGCAACGGACACTTAACTTTTACTAATGCTTCAGCATGACTAAATTCTTTACATGCCCGACCGTTAACAAAAGCTCGTGTAAAATCTGGGTCGTATTCTGAGAAACTTTTTATCATCATGCGTGCCTCAGCCGGAAGTAGAGGTAGGTCTACTGGCTTACCGGGTTTAAGCCACTCATGAAAACGAACCATTATAGATATTATTCCTGTAAGCCAAACAGGAAATTGAATAACTTTTTGTTTGCCTTCAATTGGTACTTCCATACCTTTTATAAAAGCGACAAGATTTCGACCTTGAGATGAACCAATTGTTTCAGTGCTAAGCTTAAAAATCCTGTATATAAAGCAATCATCCCGAAGCCGAGGCCATTCAGCGCTAAATACTGGTGTATCTTCCAAAATGACTCCTCGCACTTTATCCGGCACGTTAGCGGCAAGCCACAGCGCGATGAGACCACCAGACGAATTGCCAGAGATTATTGCTGGTCGTTGAATAATGTTTTCTAATAATTTTTTAAAATCCTTTCCCATGTTTGGAAAATTATAATTGCCTGTTGTCCAGCTAGATTTTCCATGACCCCGAACATCAACGGCAAATACTTGAAAATCTTTTGATAACGGCACGAGTACCCGTTGATAACTTTCCAGAGAAAGACCTTGAGCAGGAATCAAGACAAGCGGTAATCCATTATTTGGACCCACAAGATAGTGCAGTTTTACTTCTCCTGTATCAAAATATTTTTCCTCAAAACCAACTTGTTCAATATCCTTATTCATAATTACTTCAATAAATTCTCCATAGAAACACCAAGCGCTTTAGCGATTTTGGCAATCATCTGCACGCCCGGTTTCGTTACAAAATCGCCCTCGATCTTGGCGAGAGTGGAGTATTTTATACCCGTCTTTTTAGCAAGGTCGTCCTGCGTTATTCCTTGCTTTGCCCTTATCCTCTTTATGTTTTCACCTATTGTTGCCATAGTATCCAAATTGTGATAGTATAAAAATATGTTATACTTTTATCTGTAAGATTATGATAACAAATTTATTGATTTTCTTCAAGAAAAGCCCACTTTTGGCCTTATTGAATTCAAAACGGTTTGAAATTTCCCCGAAAAACGGCTGGCGAGCCCGCATAGCGGGCAAGCCAATGACTTCATTTCCTAACTGGCGGAGGGGGTGAGATTCGAACTCACGATGCCCTTTCGAGCATACCGCATTTCGAGTGCGGCGCTTTCGGCCACTCAGCCACCCCTCCATTTTGACTAATCATTTTTGAAAAGCCATTTTATTCTTTCTCGTCCTTTATCGCCTTTCAAGAATAATTCTTCTCTACGAGCATTTCTTTTGTCGGTAAAGGCTTCGTAATATATCAACTTCCAAGGCCTGTCTAATTTCGTCGAGGGTGTTTTACCACTATTGTGTTCGTAGAATCGTTTTTGTAGATCAGCTGTACTACCTTTATATACCTTGCTGGTTTTTTCACTTTTCAGAAGATAGACGTAATACATTTGTTTTTGACCACTTCCGCCTAAGGCGGACCAGCCTCGGGCTGGCAGCCACCTCTCCAGATACTCTCGAGTGTAGACCAGGCGACTACTCTTTTTCAAATTTTACCTCAAGACTATCGCCTTCTTGGATAACGTATGTTTGTATATTTTCACCTTCTTTAATTCCGTTTATAGAATAACGCCAGATACTCTCGTTGCTGTTTTCGACTTTGCCGAGTGTCGTAATTATTACTTCTTGCCCTGTTGTGCCGCCACGTTCGTATTTTAAGGTAAGCTTATTTTGATTTGTGATAGTTTTTAAAAATTGAAGCGCGGTTGTATTTTCTGGAACATCGATACCAACATGTTCTTGTATTTCACCATTTCCAAAATCAAAAAGCACCGAAGTTTTTATGTATTTTATCGGGGTTTCGGTTATCGGTAGTTCGGGTCTTTTAAGAGGCCATTGCGGACGCCAGCCTTGAGATAGTAAAAGTCCGCTCGCGAGAAACGCGATGATAATTGAGACACCAAGCAGTATCAGCAGTTCTTTCCGATACATTATTAATAGATCGGGACTGGTTTTCCTGTTCGTATGAATGGGTAAAGTTCCTCGCTCATAAGACGTTCAAAACATACATATCCGGCTTTGTGGTCCCAATTTTCATTTTGAGGGATATAAAGTCCTTGAGTACTTAACTTTTTTGTTGTGAACGTAGCGCAGAGTTTAAAGGTTTTTTCTCCTGTTACTTCATACTCGTACGGTTCACCCGTGACTGGATCCGGAGGCATCTTTCCCTGTGCCGTGAGTTCCTCAATTGTTTTTGGCAACTTCTCGTTGTTTTGCCAGTAACTAACAACTTGCCACTGCAACGTTTGGAGTGTATTTATTCTTTGCTCGTCGATTTTTTTTAGACGAACTTCTCCCGGCGAACCAGCGGCAATTACACCGACAATAAGAGCGGCAAGGACAATTCCTATAATTATCCAAACGAGATATTTTGTATTCATTACTCGTTTTTGTTCTTTTTTAGATCGCGAAGATGATACCAGAAGATACTGCCGGCGACAAAAATAACTGAGGCTACTTTAATGCCGAATCGTACTGTCAATTCTCCTTCGAGAAGGTCGTTAATGACTTTCACCAGAAAGCCCATAATCACGATGGCGGCGGCAAAGAGGGTAAAGTAGATGAGCCACTTTCTGATACGGAGATTTCGTTTGTCTGGATTAGTCGTGTAGATTTTATTCAAAAACCATGACGTCAAAATATAAACCGGGAAAAAGACGACAAGGAAAGAAATTCCCGTTCTCAAAGTCTTTTGATACATTTCAGCGCTTCCGTAGTAGAAATCGTTTGCCGCGATATCTGGGACGTAGAGATTTACTAACTGGAAAATAATAGTTAAGAAACTAATCGCGCTCGCGTAAAGCGTAACCATCCCGAGAAGATGAAGAAACACGTCACGGGGTGATGCCTTGACTGGCATCTGTTTTTCTATTTGTTGTTCGTTCATATGAGTATTTTACCGCGTGAGCTTCTTTCTTACAAACATAACTTTATTCCCCTTTTGCCCGTTTTACTCTTAAGGGAATCTGAGAGAAATAAAAAGCCTGAGTACGGTCGCCGAGCCGGGGGAAACATCCTGCCGTAAAACGGCAAGAATCAGCTCAGCGTCCGTACTCAGGCCTTTCCGAACGCGATTTAGCTATACCAACTAATCTCCCCCTCTGTCAATACTTCCGGAAATTCGGTTCCGGAATAAAGAAAAACCGCCTCATAGGCGGCCTTTCCTTTTTACGTTGATGTTCCGGATACTTTATTTCCTATTGGGAAACCTTCTCTTCTTCCTTTTCCCTTAGTAATTTCAAACCAAGATAGGAAAGCGGTGTATAGAGGGCGCCCATTGCCACTTTATAGAGCCACCAGGAAATGATGATGCTTATTAATGTGGAGGTTTCGTAGACGCCCGCGAAGGCAACGACCATAAAGATTACCGTATCGAGGAATTGCGACCAAAGATTTGAAAGAATTGAACGAAGCCAGAAAAGTTTTGTTCCTAATTTCGCACGGAAAAAGAAGAAGGCGAATACGTCTTGGAATTCGGCAATGAGAAACGCGACGAGCGAAGCCACGGCGATTCTTGCTGAGATTCCGAATACTTGATTATATCCAACACGAACCCATTCGCCATCCGCTGACCAGGGCATTGCGAGTGAAATAAGTGAATAGCTGATAAAGAGGGCTGTGCTTATGAAACCGGCGAGAACAAAGAATTTCGCGACGCGTTTTCCGTATAGTTCGCCAATTACATCAGTCATTAAGAAAACGATGGGAAACGAGAAAACCGCGACTGAAAGATGGGAGCCGAAGATAAAGGGCATAATTTTCAGCCCAAGCGTATTCGCGGCAAAGAGCGAAGTTAGGTAAATTGCGAGCGCTATCAGGAGCTTTTTGAAGGCACGGTCAGAGAGTTGAAACATAATTTTGTAGAATAGTTAGTTTTTCTAATTGAACTTCAAGAAAAACTTTCTATCCCGTGAAACTAGACCAGGTTTTTATTTGATGATTGTGGAGCATGGGGTTGAGAATGATTTAAGGTTAGATTCTTCTAGTTTTATACAAGACGTTTCTTTGTGAATGCGTATCCTGAACTTGATTTTAGATATTGTTCGAATTTATACGCTTTCTGTTTCTCGATGAAGACGCAATACCATTTTAGCGCATATGGTCGTTTCGTACTTGAATACCGTGCGCTTCCGGAATTGTGTTCTTGTATCCTCCTTCTTAGGTCGGTAGTCATACCAATGTAACGGCTCCTATCTTTTTTACTTTGCAGAATGTAAACGTAATACATATAACTTTTTGTCCCACTTCGCTAAAGCTACGCGGGACACCACTTCTTTTTATTATTTAAAATTTAACTTAATACCTTAAACTAGTGCTTGCACCGCGAAGCTCCGTAGGTGAAACCTAGGAGCGAAGTGGTGGACCTAGGCAGAATCGAACTGCCGCTCCCACATTGCAAATGTGGTGTTCTACCACTGAACTATAGGCCCCTCACCTAGCCTTATGATTGTGAAGCTGTGAGCCCTTTGTTTATCGAGCTTACCAGTTTTTAGAGACGGCTTCAACAATAAAGAGCCTCCGGAGAGGCTCTTTAGTCATTCAATTAATACAAAACAGCTACGCGGTTGCGGTATTCGGCCATAACAGGCACGGGTTGTACCTTTTTCGTTTTACCACCACATGTGGACGGTCAACGAACTGGAGAAAGACGTCGTTCGAGTTATTTCTTTCTCCAACAATCCATGCTTTCACCGTTCCGTGATTCTTTGTCTTGTACGAGACCGTCGGTCTTTCCGGAATTGATGTCGTTCCAAACAACCACTTTTTGAACTTGAACCAAATGCTTTCCAGCCAAACGAATAAGGGGCGTTGCTCGAAAGGATTTTGCATACAAAGAGCGTTACTAATAAGTACTGGTTCTAACTTATCTATTAATTTGTACAAAGAACGACCTTTTGGGAATTTACAGAGTAACATAAATAACTTGTCCAGTCAAATTCACTTTCATTTGAAGAACACAAAGCCCTTCTCGATAGAGGAGGGCGATGCAAAATTACATAGGTGTGAAATTAAGGTTAATTTCCACTGACCTTTTCTAAGGAACTTGGTGCCCGAAGGGGGCATCCATACTGAATCACTGTACGGCTTATGGCTTACCCGACAGTGCTGCAAAAGCATTCCCCGCTTCGAGCAGGAACTTATATATCATATCCCCGTTTTCTCAGTCAAGTGCTTATTCGAAACCAACTAGTTCGGGTTCGATTTCGATTTGAACACCGAACTTACTTTTGACGGTACTTCGGATTTTTTCCACGAATTGCATCACCTCTTCTGCCGAAGCGTCATCGAAATTTGTTACGGCGAGGGTTTGTTTCGGCGAAGTACCGACTTTGCCGTCGCGGGTGCCCGGAGCAAATCCGGCACAGTGAACAAGACAGGCGGTAGCAATTTTTCGCTTTCCATCTTTTTCTTCCCAATTCCATTTACCACCACAACACCCTGGTTTACCTTCTTTTTCACGAAGTACGATTTCCTCAATCTTTTTGAATTGATCCTCACGAATAATCACGTTTTTGAAGAAGCTTCCAGCGTTTTGGTAATTTCCTTTTAGCAGTCCTTTTCCTGATCGAATTTCAAGTGTCGCTTGTCGAACTTTTTCAAGCGTCGGTTTTTTTCCTCTTGGATTTTTTATGGGGTCGACAAACCAATTTATAAGATCCTGGTACGTCACAGTCGGTTCGCTATGTGGTTTCAAATGAAACGTTACAGAAGTTACAATGTATTTTCCTTTTTCTGTCGTGTTAAAGATGCTTTTTCGATAACTAAAGCCGCAATCATCATTTTTCAGAACTTTTGGTGTTCTTGTTTTGATTTCAATCACTTTAACCTCAGTGATTGTTTCGTGGACGGATTGACCATAGGCACCGATATTTTGGACTGGTGCGCCTCCAATTTTGCCGGGAATGCCTGAGAGACATTCAATACCCGCCCAATCCTTACGAACGCAGAAATCAACAAAACCATCCCATTCATTGCCTGCGCCAACAATTGCCGTAACTGTTTTCTCTTTTTCAATCGTACGCAATCCTTTTATCGCAACCGCAAGCACAAGACCGGGAAATCCTTTGTCACTTACAAGTACATTACTGCCGTCGCCTAAAACGTACGTTGGTACGTTTTTTTCTTCGGCGAAGGTTAGGGCTTCGATAACTTCTTCTTCGGTTTTTGCTTCAGTGAAGAATCGTGCCAGACCGCCGATTTTGAAGGTTGTCAGGTCCTTAAGAGATACGTTTTCCTTGATGTTAAGCATATATTCATTATATTGATGTTTCTTAAATAACTCGAGGTTTTATGACCTTTCGGGGCACATCTTTCCATATATCGCTTCGTTGTGTCAATAAAAAGAACCCTTAGCAAGGAATTCTACTAAGGGTTCTTCCGGGTATTTCGTCGAGAACTCGTGGGTGCGGCGTGTACCAACTGTTCAGAATGTCTCGTTCTTCGGGTTTCAGTTTAGACCACTCTGTAAATTTCCTATCAATCTTGTGCCTCCAACTCCCTACGAGCGCCGCTAGAAATTGAAACATATTTTGGAATGTACAGGAATAAAAAGCCTGAAATGAGGTAGTGGCCTTCCCGCAAACGGGACTCGACCATTGGGCATACCCCACCAGGCGATACTATTAAAGCGTATAAGCAGAGGGTGTCAAATTACGTAAAACCCGGGAAGTAGTCGGTAATAATCTTGAGCTTTGGCACGCCTATCGCGGAAAGCATTTTTTTAAACGCCGTTACCATAGCTTCCGGACCGGATATGTAGTAGACGTGATTTTTAAAATCTTTTACTTCTCTCTCGATGAATTCTTTCGTAACCACTTGGCCAACGATATATCGCACTTTTAGTCCGATTTTGTCTTTCGCTTCGGAAAACAGTTCTTTATACGCTACTTCTTCTTCGGACTTTGCGGCGTAGAAAAGCGTAATATCCCTTTTTTCTTCTTTGTCTAGAAGATATTTCACCATGCTTCTGAAGGGCGTAACGCCTATTCCCCCGGCGAGAAAAACGAGTTTCTTGCTTTTGTCGCGCGGGAGCACAAAATCCCCGCCGAGCTGTCCCGCGAAAATAGAACTGCCACGTTCCATTTCAAGCAGGTGTTTTTTAAAACTCGAGGGTGGATTGTTGAACTTTACTCCTAGTTTGATCGTACCTTCAGTCGGAGACGAGGCAATTGTAAAATAGCGCCTGTTACCGCGTACGTCGGGTCTTTTATGAGGGAGTGTCCACTCAAGGTACTGTCCGGATTTGAAAGAAAATCTGCCATCGGGGTTAAAGATAAATTCGTGAACATTTTTCGAGATTTCTTTTCTTTCAACAAGAGACATTGAGAATTTTTTCCGCACGCTTGTTACGTACGAAAGTACATTCGAAATCATAAGCACGATTTCCGGAATTAAGACGATCGGCCCGATCTTGAAACTTACGTTCAATAATACTCCCGCAAGAGCGCCATAGGCGATGTGCAATTTTCTGGTTCCGGGGGTCGTCATCGGCTCTGTTAACATTATTGTCCCGAAAAAGAGCGTTGGTCCTATAGCGGAAAGAAGAGCCGACGGGTTTAGGAAAATCGCGCCAAAATGCACTCCGGTCAATGAAACTGAAACGAGCCACGCGCACGCAAATGCCGCGAACATCCAGAACCTTCTTATTTTTCTTATAACAAGCGCTCCGACGATGCCAATGAACGGTATCATCGTCGGATCGCCAACCCACCACACGGCTCCGCCGAGACCCGTTACATATAGAACAAACGCGGAAAAAGCCGCGGGGTTAAAGATATGTTTGCGGGATGGCGCGAGCAGGAATTTTGAAGCCATCGCGATAGCACCCGCGAGCGCTATAATCGCCAGTTCTTTTGGGGACGACGCCGGCGAAAGGATCAAAAATAAAATCAACGCGGTGATGAGAAATGATTCAACGTTTACGGGAACCTTGAAAACTTTTGAGAAAACAAGGTTCGATACGTACGAGCTGAGAAGCAACGAGGCGAGCGAATATATCATCGCGAGAATCTCCCACTCATATCTTAGATTGCCCGTCATTGTGAGAATGAACGAAACAAGAGTCAGGGCAATCAACCCGTACAGAACGAGCCGATACATTGTTATTGAATTCAAAAAGAGATCTACATGGTTCACCTTAGAAATTTTCTTCGTTATTTATGCGTACGAATGCACTCTCAGCGAGGTGAGGATAGCACTTTGGACACGGATTGCTTCCTGTATATTTATGACCGCGGGTGCAGGTTTCTGGGGTTTTGATCGTTCGGGACTTCACTTGTATAGGGTACCAAGGCTATTTAGTAGATTTATAACGGTTCACGCCCCTCTGATATGACTCAAGGAAAAGTTTGTCTAGTAGAGGACTAACACCTCGACATGCATCCGCAACTAGTTTTGCGCTCTCAATGTATTCTTCGCACTCTTTTAGCGTCATTTCATTTGTGGGGTCGTAGGCAAGTTGTCTCATGTTTGAGATTTGGTCGGCTATTTTTATTTTCTTTACGCTTGTATCTTCTTTACTAAGCCTTTCAACCTGTTGTGTCTTACGTTTTGCCAATGGCATTGTTTTAAATTCTTTAGGATCAGTAGTTCCTTTTACGATTTTACCGATTGTCTCTCCGAAATCTTTTACAATTTCGTTTAGAGTTATTGGTGTATCTTCAATGGTATCGTGGAGCCAAGCGGCGGCGATTTCTTCATCTGTTCCGCCGGAAATCCATACAAGATCTGCGACTTTTTGCATGTGTATAATCTGGGGTCGTTTCAGATTAGTAACCGTAATTGTGTAACATTCTTCAAATGCTTTAAGTGCAAATGCTTGTGCAAGAGGAATAATGTTTTTTATTTCGATTTCCATCTTAAGAAGTTGTAAATAAAACTTACCAGAGTTTAGACTCTCTCATCAAGTACTAAGGTTTTGTTGGTGGACCTGACGGGACTCGAACCCGTGATCTTTAGTATGCCATACTAACGCTTTTCCTCTAAGCTACAGGCCCTCTATTGTTTCTAAAATTAACTTTGGGATTGTTTCAAGTTCTAATTGTATATCTGTTCTGCCGTATGTCACAACGCATACT
The DNA here is from genome assembly GCA_001817765.1 of Candidatus Colwellbacteria bacterium RIFCSPLOWO2_02_FULL_44_20b. Classification (GTDB taxonomy): domain Bacteria; phylum Patescibacteriota; class Minisyncoccia; order UBA6257; family Colwellbacteraceae; genus O2-12-FULL-44-13. The sequence goes on from MHIZ01000027.1 coordinate 26,792, forward strand.
CCTTTGTAGTCCTTTCTCTTTGTCGGTTTTCCTACTGTTCGCGGGTCAGGTTTTGTTTTATAAAAATTGCCTCGTGGGATAGAGGTAACACGAGACCAATACCTTTGTAAAGCTTGAATATTTTGGTCGGCCCTATAGGATATTCGGCATTTCAAACTTCTAGGGTTAATACCGTAACAGATTCGAAGTAACTGAATATACAACTTTACGATTTTCTCATCGGAACTTCCCAACATTAACCCTCTATGGGACTTCCATTTTGCCCCTTCTCCTAGGTAGAGAATAGAAAGAACTGTTCTTAAGGCATCTTTGTTGCTTATTCTTTTGACGACTTGTTGATTGCTTTTTATGATTTTCTCAAAGAATTTTTCCCTTTTTATTTTATTTGACACTAAGGAATACTTTTGCGCCTTGCTGAGACTTTTTCGATTTAATTCCATTACTTTCTGTTCGTACCAACCTGGTAACTCTACGTTATTGCACCAATCTGACAGTGTACTTTTAGGGACGATGATTCCAAGCGTTTTCTCTATTTCCGAATACGTCTTTCCTTGGGAACGTAGTTCTCTTACTTCTATCCTTAGTGTTTTATCGTGCATCTTTTATTCTTATGTTACCACAAACCGCACGGCAGTACCTATCAATGTGATAAGTTCTGTTTAGTTTTATAAATCGACCTTTATTTTTGGGAAAAATAAAGATAGGATAGGAAACGTTAGGTTTCATCAAACGGAGGCGTGGCCGAGTGGTTTATGGCGTTAGTCTTGAAAACTAATTGGTCCGAAAGGGCCTCGGAGGTTCGAATCCTCCCGCCTCCGCCAGAACGTATGGATTTATATCTCGAGAAACTCAAGGAAAACGTTTATGAGGTTTTCCTATTTTTTATCAAACAGGTGCGTGCCTGTGCCTTTGCGGGATCATTTCTTGCGATTCTTTTTCTTTCCCATCATATAACTATTCCGGGGCTTTATCGTTACGATTTTCTTTTTCTTGCCGCTGTCCTCATTCAGCTTATTCTTATCCTTACAAAATTAGAGACCTGGGAGGAAGTTCGTTATATTTTTCTTTTTCATATCATTGGTTTGGTTCTTGAGATTTTTAAAACCAACCCTTCAGTCGGCTCATGGAGCTATCCTGAACCCGGCATTCTCAAAATCGCTACCGTGCCTCTTTATAGTGGCTTTATGTACGCGGCGGTCGGAAGTTATATAAGCCAAGCGTGGAAGGTTTTTAACCTTCGGCTTTTGAATTATCCACGTTTGGCTTACGGATTGCTTTTGAGCGTACTGATTTATCTCAATTTTTTTACGAATCATTTTATTTATGACTTTCGCTACATTTTTGCCTTTCTCGTGGTTATTCTTTTCTGGAAAACTGAGGCTTGTTACACAATCGCCACGGAAGAACGGAGGATGCCGCTTGTTCCCTCTTTTCTTCTTATCGCCTTTTTTATTTGGATAGCCGAAAATATCGGCACGTATCTTGGCGCTTGGCAGTATCCTGAACAGCTTGTTACCTGGACGGCGGTTTCGATTCATAAGATCAGCTCGTGGTCGCTTCTTGTGATTATTAGCTTTATTGTCGTCGCGACTCTAAAGTACACGAGAGAGGATCGTGTTACCGAGTTTAAGAAACAGTAGGGCTTGCGGGATTCTAAATTTATTCGCTACTATTGGGAACGTGAAGAAAAATTTGAAAATAGAAATTTTAGGTTTAGAATCGACTCTATCAAGCGGTGGAAAATTTTTTGTTCTTGATAACAACAATGCTTCTGTTGAGCCAGGGATGATTTGCCTAGTACCGAGTTCGATCAATGAAGAATCTTCCTCTGCTCTTGGAAAGAAGGGCTGTGTAGTTAGCCCCGATTTTTTTGAGTCGGCGACTCTCACGGGAGGCGAGGTATTTGCTGTTGAATTTGTTGACCCTGAGAAGAAAACTTCTTACAGTACTACGATCAGTGTCATTAAAGACAATACATCTAATTCTTTTACCTTGACTAGTTTTTCCAGTCACACGATTCACTTGAAAGAGGTTTTAACCAATTCGAAAAGCGCCTATAATAGGTTTGAGAAACCTGCTGATCTTAACTCTGTAGTCCTTACTTTTGCTTTGTATTCTGCAGAGTTACCGGTTGAAAATCTTTCTCTAGATAGTGCTATTAAAAAGAGTTTGAAAACGATGTCATGAAATTCAAAGAACAGATTAAAAAAGTTCGGGGTTCTATTGTCGCCATCGGTTTCGCCCCTAGTCAAAATCAAATAACCATTAGTGGTAGCGGCTTCTGTATCTCAAAAGACGGAAAGATCCTCACTGCCGCTCATATCTATAATCAGACGCCGTCCCAATTTCGAGACAAGCTTATGGCTATGGTTATGATTAAGCAGGAACCCAATGGTTTAGAACATTATGCGTGGTTTCCTCTGAGCTTCGTTAAAAAAGAAGACAAGAATGATTTCGCTTTGTTTCAGATTTCAGATTATGAAAAAACACTTCTTCAGCCGCTAGATCTTGGTGATTCCGAGGAAGTTGAGGTTGGTCAAGAAATTTATTTTGTTGGTTTTCCGTACGCTGCAAATCTTATGAAAGATGGACTTGGTATTACACTTGTTGTTAATCGAGGTATTGTTAGTAACATAAAATTGGACGGCGTCAATCCGTCGCACCCTCGAAATTTACTCATTATTGACGCTATTAGTAATCCTGGAAATTCCGGTTGTCCAGTTTTTGACACTGACACTAATAAAGTTATTGGATTAATGAGTATTGCTTTTCGCATAAAATCACGAGTACAAGGGTACGATGATCTTGATCTTAGAGAGCCTATGCATATCGCTGGCGCGAAGCCGATTAACTTAGCCAAAGAGCTTCTTAAATAGTTAATTCTCTACAAACGATTCGGGGAGGCGGATGTCAGAGAGTTCAAAACCAAAAGTTTCTTGGACGTTCGCTACCAATTTACTTCCCCATTTTCGCCATACTCAACAAGTTTGTCGGGGTGGTCAATTACAAAGTAATCCAGAATTCCCACTGCGATTACAATCAGGATGGCGAACTTTAAAGCGTCACTTCCTTTCATACCACTAAGCTCAGAAGCCGATCTTTTATGTAGATTACTTTTTTGACTGACTTACCGCCGAGCGCGGTTTTTACTTTTTCGTCAGCAAGCGCGAGGTTCTTTGCCTCGTCTTCCGTAATTCCTTTTTCGGCTTTTATTTTGCTTCGCACTTTGCCGTTTACTTGGATTACCAAATCAAACTCTCCTTCTTCGAGGAATTTCGGATTGTATGAGGGCCACTTTGCGATGTGTATAGACCCGCCCAATTTGGTCGAGGTAAGTTTTGTGTTGCCGAGTTCGTACCATAATTCTTCGGTCATAAACGGGGCGAATGGGGCTAAGAGTTTTAAGAATGTTTCGAATGTATCTTTTCCGATTGATTCTTGTTTCTCGAGTTCGTTTAAGAGAATCATTAACGAACTTACTGCTGTATTGAATTTGAAGTTTTGAATATCGTCCGTAACTTTCTTGATTGTCTTATGGAGTAGAGGCGTGATTTCGTTTGAATCTTTTTTGCCAACTTTTTCTTTTGCTTTCCAGATACGCTCCAGGAAACGAGCAACGCCTAAGATACCCTTCGGATTCCAGGGGCCACCTTGCGAGTATTCGCTCATAAAGCAGAGATAGAGGCGAACCGTATCGGCGCCGAATTCGGCAACTAAACCATCGGGATCAACAACGTTGCCTTTTGATTTTGACATCTTTTGCCCGTCGGGACCCAGAATTGTTCCCTGATGGCGAAGCGCGGTAAAAGGTTCTTCAAACTCGATCATCCCTTCGTCGAAGAAGAATTTCGTAAAAAATCGGGCGTAGAGCAAATGGAGCACTGTGTGTTCGGCGCCGCCGACGTACATATCAACCGGCAGCCATTTTTTCGCTTTTTCTTTATCAAACGCTTTTTTGCTGTTTTTCGGATCGAGGTAGCGCAAGAAGTACCACGAGGAATCTACGAAGGTATCCATTGTGTCTGTCTCGCGTTCGGCAGGACCGCTGCATTGCGGACACTTGGTTTTCAAGAATTTTTTGTTGCGGGCAAGCGGCGAGCGGCCATCTTCGGCGGGCTTGAAATCTTTTAGGGGCGGAAGCGCTATGGGTAATTCTTTTTCGAGAACGGGAAGCATACCGCATTCTTTACAATAGACAATGGGAATTGGCGTGCCCCAGTAGCGCTGACGGGAAATCAACCAATCGCGAAGACGGTAGCGGGTTACGAATTTGCCGCCTACGAATTTCGTGATCGCCTGTTTTGCTTCTTCTGATTGCGTTCCATTAAATTTAGTAGAGTTTGTGATAACGCCTGATTCGAGAAAGGGCGATTCGAGAAGCGCTGACTTGTTGTTTGAAACTTCTTCTTCGATGATTACCTGCTTTACAGGCAAATCGAATTTTTTCGCGAACTCAAAATCGCGTTCATCGTGCGCGGGAACAGCCATAATAGCACCCGTACCGTAGGTCGCTAGAACATAATCGGCAATCCAGATCGAGATGCGTTCCTGATTCGCGGGGTTAACAGCACGGACGCCTTTTAATTCAACACCGGTTTTTTCTTTGGTTTCGTCGAGACGATCTTGCTCGGAACGATTTTTTGATTTTTCCCGATACTTTTCGACTTCTTTCCAGTTTGTGATTTTTTCTTTGAGTCCTTCAACAAGCGCGTGCTCGGGGGCAAGAACAGCGTAGGTCACGCCAAAGAGCGTATCGGGGCGAGTTGTGAATACCTTTATTTTTTCTTCTGAATCGACAATGCCGAATTCAAGCTCGGCGCCTTTTGATTCGCCGATCCAGTTTCTTTGCATCAGTTTGGTCTTCTCGGGCCAGTCGAGATCTTTTAAATCTTTCAAGAGGCGATCGGCGAACTTCGTGATTTTGAAAAGCCATTGCTCGATGTCTTTCTTTACTACAACTGTATCGCACCGTTCACACTTACCTTCGACAACCTGTTCGTTCGCGAGAACGGTCTTGCACGAAGGACACCAGTTTGCCGGGGCTTTTGTTTTGTACGCCAGTCCTTTTTTGTAGAGCTGTAAGAAGATCCATTGATTCCATTTGTAGTATTCGGGAAGGCAGGTAATGACCATCTGGTTCCAGGCGTAACTGTTGCCAGTTGCTTCAACCTGTTTTGTCATTGTTTTGATATTCTTCATTGTCCAGATTTTTGGATGAATGCCGCGCTTGATTGCCGCGTTTTCAGCCGGAAGCCCGAAGGCGTCGTAACCAAAGGGACTCAAGACATCATAACCCTGCATTCGCTTCATTCGGGCGTAAGCGTCTGATGGGACGAAATTGTACCAGTGACCTATGTGAAGATCGCCCGAGGGATACGGGAACATTACCAAGTGATAAAGCTTTTTCTTCGGATTACCGAGCTTTGGTTCGTAAATCTTTGATTTTTTCCAGGTCTCGCGCCACTTTTTTTCGATTGTTTTGAAGTTGTATTTCATTGCCTTATGGATGTTGCGATTCTAAATCTTTATTTTGAAAATGTTAAGTACGTTTTGCGTGGTACTGTCTCGGGTCTCCCCGAGCGTAAGATTCTTCAGTTCAGCGATCTTTTTGGCAACTTCAATAACGTAGACCGGTTCATTGCGCTTGCCGCGATATGGGACGGGCGTTACGTAGGGCGCGTCTGTTTCTAAAACGATTTTATCCATCGGCAGGTATTCGATAACTTCCCTGTAGGAATACTTCCCTGCTTTTTCTGGGAAGGTTGAGGCGCCGCCGAATGAGAAAGCAAAACCAAGCTCTAAAAGTTTTTTCGCCTGATCTTTGGTGCCCGCGAAAAAGTGGGTTACGCCCGCGTAACCATTTAGCAGTTCATTCTTGTGAGACTCGAGTATATCGATTAAATCGTCGAATGCTTCACGGCAGTGAATCATCAACGGTTTTTTAATATCGTAGGCGAGTTCGATCTGTTTTAAAAACGCTTCTTTCTGCGTTTTTTTTGTTTCTTCGGTTAGACGGTAGTAATCCAAACCACACTCACCAATACCCACAACTTTTTCGCTTTTGCTTAGTTCTTTGTAGGCGTCGTAATCAAACACTTCTCCCCTACTCGTAAATCCTTCGGCGTTGCTCAGGGCAAGCCCCTCCTCCTTGGTTGTATTGATGCCTAGTTCTTGGGGATCATGATATGACTTTTCGGTATGGACCGGGTGCAAGCCGATTGTCGCGTAAACACCTTTTGGATATTTATGCGCAACTTCAACAGCTTTCTTTGAAGTATCAATCTGCGTGCCGACGTTTATAAGATACACGTTGTTATCAAGGGCGCGTTTCAAAACTTCGTCCATATCATCTTTGAAGGCGGCGAAGTGAGCGTGTGTATGCGCGTCGAAGAAAATTTCTTGCATTGTTTTATAGTTTTCTCGGAAACAGGGCGGCGGGCATTTTATTTTCTTTAATTGTGGTTTGGATAGCCTCTGATGTTTCCGGGAGGAACGGCGAGAGCGCTATGGCGATTTTCCAGAGTTCACTTACTAAGTACACGATATCTTTACGCGCTTCTTCTTTGTTTGTTTTTATGGTTTCGAACGGACGTTTTTCGTTTACATATACATCGAGGCGCGTGATTTCTTCCCAGATTACATCTATCGCTTTTTTGAATTCGAAGCGGTTTATGTTTTCGAGAGCTTTACCAAATATTCCCTGTAGTATTTCTTCATTTGACGCCAGTTCTCCTTTAACGCCCTCTTGAGAGGCAAGCTTCATTATCCGGTTTACCAAATTTCCCAAGCCGTTCGCGAGATTGCCGTTGTAGGCGTTTTTTATTTTTTCATAGGTTACGTCGCTGTCTTCGAACGACGCGATTTCACGGGCAATGTAGTAACGTACTGCGTCAGTTCCGTATTCCTCTTTTACTTTGAAGGGGTCAATGACGTTGCCGAGTGATTTACTCATTTTTTGTCCGCCGCTTGTGAGAAATCCTTCGATAAAGATTTGTTTTGAGGGTTCAATCTGCGCTGAGAGAAGCATTGCTTGCCACATCGCGGATTGCTGGCGGAGATTATCTTTGCCGGCAAATTGAACAACGGGCCAATATTCTTGGAACTTCTCCATATCGTCGGGCCAGCCAATCGCGGAGATATAGTTTACGAGCGCGTCGAACCAGACGTACATCACATGATCGTCGTCTCCTGGTACTGGTACGCCCCAGGGCATTTTGCTTTTGAGGCGTGAGATACTAAAATCTTCCAAGCCGTTTTCAACAAACTTTTTAATTTCTCTTAGGCGAAATTCCGGTACTACAAAGTCGGGGCGGTTTTTGTAGAGATCAAGGAGTGGTTTTCCGTAGTTGCTGAATTTGAAGAAGTAATTTTCTTCTTCAATTAGTTCAATCGTGAGATTCGGATGAATTGGGCACTTATTATCTTCGAGTTCTGAGTCAGTCTTTTCGAGTTCGCAACCAACACAGTATTTTGTTCTGTACTGCCGTTTTTCAATATCGCCATTCGCGGTGCACCGTTTCCAAAATTCCTGCGCGGCTTTCACGTGATGCGCGTCGGTTGTACGGATAAAA
>MHIZ01000028.1 GCA_001817765.1 Candidatus Colwellbacteria bacterium RIFCSPLOWO2_02_FULL_44_20b
TTTTTTGAGGAGATTTCTTTCTGGAGTTGCGCAACGAATTCAGATAATTTCAAAGCTCCAATATCGCCCTTGCCACGTTTGCGAATCGCGAGTGTTTTCGACTTCACCTCACGATCACCAAGAACGACAAGGTAGGGAACTTTCTTAAGTTCGCCTTCGCGAATGCGTTTGCCTAAAGTTTCACTTTCATCAAGGATCTCAACACGAGTCCCGGCGCTCGTAAGCTCCTCAAAAACTTTCTTAGCATAGGCGCTGTGTTTCACGCTGATTGGCAAGAGCAGTACCTGTGTCGGCGAAAGCCACAAAGGAAAGGCACCGGCGTAATGTTCGATCGCAACCGCGAGAAAGCGCTCGATCGAACCCATAATCGCCGCGTGAATCATTACAATCCGCTCCGCCTCGCCCTTTTCATTCGTACAGGTGAGATCAAATCGTTCCGGCATATTAAGATCAAGCTGAATGGTCGCAACCTGGTGCTCTCTACCAATCGCGTCTTTGCCCATAAAATCAAGTTTCGGTCCATAAAAAGCCGCCTCGCCAATGCCATCAAACGCGTCAGCCTTTTTTTCTTTTGCAATATCACGAAGCATCTGTTCCGCGAACGCCCAGCGTTTCTTATCACCAAGGTATTTCTCCGGATGTTTCGGGTCGTGCGTTGAGAGCCGCACGCGAAGGGGAATATTGAACGCTCCGTAAAATTCATGAACAATGTCCCAGATTTTTATAAACTCTTCTTTCGCTTGACCTATTCGGCAAAACACATGCGCATCGTCTTGAGTAATGCTTCGCACACGAGAAAGTCCCGCGAGCTCTCCCGATTGTTCATCGCGATACACCATCGTCGTATTCGCGTACCGCTGAGGAAGTTCTCGATAGCTCCAGAGCCGCCGTTTGTAGATTTGCGTATGATGAGGACAATTCATCGGCTTCATAGCGAATTCATGCCCTTCGCGGGTGTTGATGCGAAAAAGATCGTCCTTAAATTTCTCCCAGTGTCCGCTCCGTTCGTAGAGTTCTCGTTTCGTGATATGAGGGATCTCAACGCGCATATAGCCGCGTGCTTTACGAAGTTGCCAGACAAAATCATCAAGAAGATTTCGAAGCATCGTACCTTTCGGTGTCCAAAGCGGCAGTCCGCCACCAACAAGATCGGAAAAGACAAAAAGATCGAGCTCCGGTCCAAGTTTCTTATGATCACGCCGCTCGGCTTCCTCAAGAAGTTTAATGTGACTATCAAGTTCTTTCTTCGTCGCGAATGCGAGTGCGTAAATCCGTTGAAGTTGAGGATTCTTTTCATCCCCACGCCAATATGCTCCCGCGAGCGTCGTAAGCTTGAAAGCATCCGGAGCAATTTCTTTCGTGTTCTTAACATGCCCGCCGCGGCAAAGATCAACAAATACCGTCCCAGTCTTATAAACTGTCAGGTCTTTTTTCTCTCTAACAAACTCCTTAATAAGATCAAGTTTGAACGGCTGGTTTTTAAAAAGCTTTTTAACTTCCACCGCCGTTACTTTCTTTCCGGAGAACGCGAGATTTTGCTTGATAATCTTTTGCATACTTTTCTGAAGTTCGGGTAAAACCTCGTTAGTGATGGGTTTCACAAACTTGAAATCATAATAAAACCCGTTCTCGATGACGGGTCCGATACCAAGTTGCGCATCAGGAAATTTCTCTAAAACCGCCGCCGCGAGCACGTGAGCAAGCGAATGACGGATGTTTTCTATTGAAGCTGGACTATCTTTGCGTCGTTGCATATAAGTTTGAATTCGCCGTTTCTTCGGGAGACTTTGCCCGATAGTTGGATAATGTTATTTTCTTGCCATATCTCCGCCGTTTTCGCAAGTACGTCGGAAAAAACGAGTACTTCAATAGTATCCTGTAAATCTTCAATTCGTGCAAAGAGCATCGGCTGTCCTAACTTTGTTGTAAAACGCTGGATGCGGACAATAAGCCCGAAAGTTTTTGCACGAACCCCGTCGCGTTCAGTTTGAAGAATGTCTTTAATCGAGGACAAACCTTTCGGTCTCGAATCGACATAACTTTTAAGCGGGTGATCGGTAACATAAAGTCCTAAAAGCTCTTTTTCCCATTGTAAACGCTCAAGCCGATCATCTCCGCCATTCGAGTGGAGGCGAAGTTCAATTCGCGGCGCTTGGCCGAACAAACTTGTCTGCGATGTGTCTTTTGATTTTTTAAAACCATTGCTCATCTTGAGAATGTATTCAACCTGTTCAAGGGTCGCCCTACGTTCGGTGATAAGCGAGTCGAGTGCGCCACTCTTAATCAGGCTCTCGAGTGATTTTTTATTAAGGTCTTTGTGATGAATGCGAGTCATAAAGTCGCTAAAATTCTCATATGGTCCGCCGCGCATCCGTTCTTCAAGAATCGCCGCGGCAATATGCGCGCCGAGATTCTTAATAGCAAGAAGCCCGAAGCGAATTCCCTGCGATTCAGGAGTAAAAGCGATAGAGCTCTTATTGACGTCCGGCGGAAGCACAGCGATTCCCATACGCCGCGATTCCGTGATAAGAAACGCGATGCGCTCAATATCTCCCGCGTCGTTGTTGAAAAGCGCCGTCATAAATTCAATCGGGTAATGAGCTTTAAAATATGCCGTCCAATAACCGATAAGCGCGTAGCAGGCGGCGTGTGATCGGTTAAAACCGTACCGCGCGAACGCAGGAAATAATTCCCAAATTTGCTTAGCAACACGCGGTTCAACCCCGTTTTTAATAAGTCCTTGAATAAGTTTTTCTTCCTGCTCGGCAAGAAGCGTCTTAATTTTTTTACCAATCGCCCGTCGCAAAGTATCTCCTTCGGCAAGCGTAAAGCCAGCAAGATCGGTCGCGATACGCATCATCTGTTCCTGATACACGCCAATGCCGTAGGTACTTTTCAAAATCGGCTCAAGCTTCGGGTGGAGATAGGTAATTGGTTCAAGATTATGTTTTCGTCTGATAAATGTAGGAATAAGTTCCATCGGTCCGGGTCGGAATAAAGCAACAAGCGCGATAAGGTCTTCAAGTATAGTCGGCTTAATTTCTTTCATATATCGTCGCATTCCGCTCGACTCAAATTGGAAAACACCGGTTGTCTCTGCCGTCCGAAGCATCTCAAAAGTTTTTACGTCATCAAGCGGGACTTTTGAAACTTCGACATCAAGATTGTGTATTTCTTTAAGAAGCCGTTTTGTCTCTTCAAGGATGGTAAGATTTTTGAGCCCCAAAAAATCCATCTTAAGAAGTCCGAGATCTTCAACGCTGTGCATTTCAAACTGCGTGATAACCGTCGTATCGCTCTGAGGAGATCGCTGAAGCGGCACGTAATCAGTAAGAGGGTTTTTTGCAATAACAACGCCGCATGCGTGCACCGAGGCGTGACGCACAACACCCTCAAGTCGCATCGCGGTGTCGAGAAGTCGTTTCGCTTCGGGGTCGTTTGTGTAGCGCTCCTTAAGTTCTGGAATTGCCTCGATGTCTTTGGGAAGAAATGATTCTTTCTCGGTTGAAGGATGAAACGGAATAAGCTTCGCGATCTCATCACAAAAAGAATAGGAAAATCCCATTGCCCGCCCCGCGTCTCGTACCGCCGCTCGCGCCGCCATTGTTCCGAAAGTAATAATTTGCGCTACGCGATCCTCGCCGTATTTCTCACGCACATAGCCTAAAACCTCATCACGTCGCACATCGGTAAAATCGAGATCGATATCAGGCATTGAAATACGATCAGGATTCAAAAACCGTTCGAAAAGAAGCCCGTATTGAAGGGGATCAATATCAGTAATGCCAAGAATATAAGAAACAACACTTCCCGCCGCCGATCCTCTTCCGGGACCGACGACAATTCCGCGCTGTTTCGCCCAATTCACGAAATCCTGCACAACCAAAAAATAATCGGAAAACTTCATCTGTTGAACAATCGAAACTTCGTAATCAATGCGCTTCTTAACTTCCTCGGTAAGCTCGGGGTAACGCAAGGAAGTACGCTCATCAACAAGTTTCCGAAGATACGAACCTGATGTTTCACCCTCAGGAACGGAAAATTCAGGAACAAGCGCCTGCCCGAGTTTCAATTCGAAATCAACCTTATCCGCAATCTTTACCGTGTTCTCAACTGCCTCAGGAATGTGTTTAAAAAGTTCAACCATTTCTTCGCTTGATCGAAACGATCCGTCATAATCCTTAAAAGAAAGCCGATCTTCTTGATCAAGTTGTTTGCCGGTTGAAACCGCGAGTAAAACTTCGTGCGTTGATTTGTCATCACGTCGTAAATAGTGCGAGTCTTGTGTTGCGACAAGAGGAATACCGGTTTCTTGTGAAAGCCGAATATAAAAATCGTGAAACTCCGGCGTATGCGGCTGAATTTCAAGATAATAATCATCGCCAAATAAATCTTTGTACCAAAGCGCAAGTGTTTTTCCTTCCTCGAACTGATTATTTTTCGCGAGTCGTGCGAGTTCGCTCGAAAAACATCCGGAAAGACACATAAGACCCTCGTGGTGCTTTTCGAGAAGTTCCCGATCAATCCGAGGCTTGTAATAAAACCCTTCGAGATGCGCCTTTGTTGAAAGCTGAATAAGGTTTTTATAACCGGTTTCGTTTTTTACAAGAAGTGTCAAGTGATATCGCTTCCGATCTTCAACATGATCTCGTGAGTGTCGCGTACCATGCGCGACATATGTCTCCATTCCAATAATCGGTTTGATGCCCGCTTTCTTCGCCGCTTTATAAAATTCAACGGCGCCATACATGTTACCGTGGTCCGTAAGTCCAACCGCCTCCATTTCAAGTTCCTGAACTCGCTTCATCATATCCGGTATCTTCGATAACCCATCGAGAAGGGAATAATGGGAGTGATTGTGAAGATTAACGAATTTCATTACAACCCCATTATAGAGAATGCGGAGGAGAACGGGAAAGTGGATAGGATATACTGTAGAAGAAATGAGGTTTGTCATAGGCATAGACGAAGTTGGACGAGGGGCGCTTGCCGGCCCTGTTATAGTCGCGGCGGTTTGGATGCCGCGAGGGGTTATTTTTAGGAACCTTAAAGATTCAAAGAAATTAACGCCTCATCTCCGCGAGAAATGGTTTGAAAAAATAAAAAAAGACCCACGTCTCGAATATGCGATCGCTCGTATGTACCCAAAGGCGATTGATCGGATGAATATTGCAAAGGCAACGAATAAAGCCGCGTACAAAGCGTATGTGAGACTACGCGCCGGAAAAACAAATAAAATAAGAAACTGCGAAACAATTCTTGATGGCAACCTTTATTTACCAAAGAGTATTAAACAAAAAACAGTCGTGAGGGGTGATGAGAAATTCACTGCCGTAAAGCTTGCCTCAATTGTCGCGAAAGTAACCCGCGATGGGTATATGGTAAAGCTCCACAAACAAGATCCGCGGTACGGATTCGACATTCATAAAGGATATGGAACAAAACTTCATTGTGAAGCGCTCCGAAAAAACGGCTACTCGATGCATCACCGAAAAAGTTTCCATATTAATTGACTTTTCTCACAGAATCTTCAATACTAGCTAAGTATGACAGACCCAGGTCTCTAAAAGGCTGTAATTAATTTGAAGCCTTGAAGTTTATCTCTAAAGTAAACCTAATTAACTAACTATACTGAAATGGGAGGTGTGCCAATGCGACATCATACGAGTTCGAAAGTGGGCCGACGGCGGTCTCATTTAGCATTGAAAAAGAAAAACGTGATGGTATGCGCAGAATGCAAAGCGCCAATTCTTCCCCATCGATATTGTTCAAACTGCGGTTACTACGGCAAAAAGAAAGTAACAGAGGTTAAGGCGAAAACAAAAAAGAACGTCAAAAAGTAAAGAATGGCGGCACGGCAATTAGGTCGTTCAGTAGTATTGCAATCTCTCTATGAGTGGGATTTTGAGGGCAAGACGGGAGATCTGCAAAAAATCATCGAGCGCAATTTAGAAGAATTTGCGCCGGGCCTTGCTGACAAAGATTTCGTAAAACGTCTCTCGAACGGCGTCCTCGAAAAAATCAAAGATCTTGACGGTATTATTGAAAAAGCGGCGCCGGAATGGCCTCTGCCCCAGGTTGCTGTTGTTGATAGGAATGTTTTAAGAATAGGCCTCTACGAACTACTTTTTGCTGATAGAAAAGAAGTGCCGCCTCGTGTTGCGATTAACGAAGCAATTGAGCTTGCGAAAACATATGGCGGACAAAATTCAGGAAAGTTTATAAACGGTGTTTTAGGAACCATTTATCGGGAGATCGGAGAACCCGATAAAGGTCCGGATAAAGAAGAAAAAAATAAAGAGAAATCATCTGAAACCGAAGGATAATGTCCGAGAATCCCGAGTTAGAAAAAATCATCTCCTACAAGTTCAAAAACGAAGCGTTCCTAAAAGAGGCGTTGACGCACCGTTCGTATGTGAATGAAAACCCTTCCTGGAAATATGGCAATAATGAGCGACTCGAATTTTTAGGCGATGCCGCGCTCGAACTCGCGGTGACTGAGTGTCTTTTCGAACAAAAGAAAGATGCGCAAGAAGGTGAGTTAACTGTGTTCCGTGCCGCTCTTGTAAACACTCAGATGCTTTCAAGAATAGCAGACGAGATCAATCTTCATAAATTCATATTCCTCTCAAAGGGAGAAATTATAGACAACTCAAAAGCTCGTGAAGGAATCCTCGCTGATATGATGGAAGCATTGATTGGCGCCCTCTATAAAGATGGCGGCTATGAAAAGGCGAAACAATTCATCGTCAAATTCATAATGCCGCACCTCAGTGAAGTAATCGAAAAGAAACTCTACAAAGATCCCAAAAGCCTTCTGCAAGAAATCGTCCAAGAAAAATTGAGATTAACGCCAACTTATAAGATTCTCGAAGAATCAGGCCCCGATCATGAGAAAACGTTCCGCGTTGGGGTATACTTTAATGGAACGCTTCAAGCTGAAGGGGTTGGTTCGTCGAAACAGGAAGCTGAATTAAAAGCGGCTGAAGCGGTGCTCAATGTTTTTAAAACGTCTTGAACTCAATGGCTTTAAATCGTTCGCGGGAAAAACAGACCTAAGCTTCCCCGAAGGTATCACAGCAATCGTGGGCCCAAACGGATCAGGAAAATCGAATGTAACCGATGCTATCCGGTGGCTTTTAGGTGAACGTGAAGCAAAAAATCTCCGCGGCGTGAAAGCCGACGATTTAATTTTCGCGGGTACGCCAAAGCGTCCGCGCGTGGGCCTTGCACAGGCAACGCTCTATTTCGATAATAGCTCAGGGTTCTTTCCCGTTGATTACAAAGAGGTTTCGATCTCGCGAAAAGTAAGCCGCGACGGTACTTCGGAATTTTCTCTGAACAAATCAGAAATACGCCTTAAAGATCTTGTTGATTTTCTTGCCAAAGTTCGTCTCGGTGCGCGAGGACTCACGATTATCGGTCAAGGAGAAAGCGATCTTTTTATAAAAGCGTCTCCTCGTGATCGTCGCGAAATGATTGAAGAAGTTTTGGGATTGAAAGAATATCAGCTTAAAAAGATTGCCTCAATTAGATCGCTTAAAAACACCTCATTCAACCTTGAGAAAGTAGGAGCGATGCTTGAAGAGTTAAAACCGCGGCTTCGCCTGCTCCGCAAGCAAGTAAATCGTTGGGGGGAACGCGCAGAACTTGAAAAGGAACTTCGGCTCCTGGAAAACTGGCACTTCGGAACCCGTTTCATCGCCTTGGGGAAAGAGTTAAAAACAACTGAACCGGAGCTTAAAAAACTTCATGAGGAAATTAAAACAAAAGAAACGGAACTCCGGGCACTAGAAAAAGAAAAAGTAGAAGTTGATAAAAGCGAACCCGAGCATCGTGAAAAAATTGAGCTCTTGCGAGGCAAGCGTCAGGTGATAATGAATAAAAGGGCGGAACTTCAGCGCGAAATCGGGCGAGTCGAAGCTCAAATTGAATTATTGAAGGAAACCCTTCAAAAAGGAAAAGTAAAGGCAGGAAGTGAAGAAATTGAACGTCGCGTGAACGAAGTCCGCCGTCTCGCCGAAAAAGCATTAGGGGAAACAAAACTTGAAAATCTCCATAGCTACATACAAAAAATTATCGACGAAATAAAAAACATTTTTGAAAGTGAAGACAAAGAAACCCCCGCCCGCGTTATGGGCCTCGAGAAAAGCCGGGAAAATTTTATTAGCAATATTGCCCAGCTCGATAAAGAATTGAGGACACTTGAAGAAGAAGAAAACAACTTCACGAAATCAATAGAGAACTTCAACCAAGAGTTCAGAAAGGTTTTTGAGCGTATGGATGCGAAGCGTCGTGAAATCGAAGCTCTTGAAAACAAGGAGAAAACGTTATTGTTTGAAAAAGAAAGGATTGAATTGAAACGCAAAGATCTTGAAGAACAGCTTGGTCAAATAGGAAGAAATCCGTCAGAATTTGAAAAAACAGACGTTGAAGCGGGAGAAGAAGTAAAAGCAATGAGTGATGATGGGATAATGAAACGTATGTTCCGTTTACGCTCGGAACTCGCGGGTATCGGCGATGTTGATGAGGGTATTGTTAAAGAAGCAAAAGAAACCGAAAGCAGGTTCGAATTTCTCGAAAACCAAATTCACGATCTCGAAATCGCCTCAGGAGATTTGAAAAATCTTATCAAAGATCTTGATCATAAAGTCCACACGGAATTTGAAGCTTCGTTAAGACAGGTAAACGAAGAACTCGCGAAATTCATCCAAGCGATGTTTGAAGGCGGCAAGGCAAAACTGAAACTTGAGGATCTAAAACCAATAACACTTGAAGGCGAACCCGTAAAAGAACCAATGGAAGAAATGGAGGCAGGAATCGAAGTTGAAGTAATGCTTGCGAAAAAACGCATCGGAAGCCTTGATTTGCTCTCAGGCGGCGAACGAAGTTTGCTATCAATCGCGATCCTCTTCGCGCTCGTCTCGGTAAGTCCGCCGCCATTTCTTGTCCTCGACGAAGTTGATGCCGCGCTCGACAGCCGAAACGCCGGACGCTTCGGAGAGTTGTTAAAAGAATTCGCGAAACGCACGCAATTTATTATCGTAACGCACAACCAAACAACAATGACCGCGGCAAACGTCCTCTATGGCGTCACAATGGGCGACGACGGCACGTCAAAAGTAGTCTCCTTAAAGCTTGAGAAATGAAATCCAAAGAGACTTGTGCTGAGCGAACAAAAGTGAGCCGAAGCATTGACGAACCAGCTAAAAACCTATAAACTATACCGTCAATGTTAGCTATTAAACTCAAAAAGGTAGGCAAGCGGGGACAAAAGTCGTTCCGCCTTGTCGTAACCGAAAAACGCACCAAACTGAACGGCGACTGCCTGGAAGATTTGGGATGGTACAATCCGGTATCAAAGAAAGGAGAGTTGAAGAACGAACGGATAGCTCACTGGGTAAGTGAAGGAGCCAAACCAACCCCTTCCGCCGCACAGCTTATGAGAAAGTACAAAACATCGCCTCAAAAACCGGAAACTAAAAAGGTCGAACGTGCATCGAAAGAATAAAAAATCAAGAAAGTAATGTCAGAAAAACCAGTTGATCAGGCATTCTTGGAACTGCTTGTAAAGTCAATCGTTGACCATCCCGAAGATGTTACGATTGACCGCAAGGTAGACGAAATGGGAGTCCTGCTCTCTTTGAAAGTAAATTCTAAAGATATGGGTCAGGTAGTTGGACGCCAAGGTGCAACAGCAAAAGCCATCCGCTCCTTGCTTCGGATAGTTGGCATCAAAAATAACGCTCGAGTCAATTTGAAAATAGAAGAACCGGAAGGCGGTACACGAGCGCCACGAAGTGATGAAGGCCAAAGCTCCGTAGACAAAATGCTCGATGACTTTAAGTTGTAACGTTCGAAAAAAGAAAAACGTAAAAAAATACCGCGAAAAGCGGTATTTTTGGTAGGATTAAAGAATAAAGAAATGCGCTTCGATATTATTACAATTTTCCCCGACATAATAAAAAGCTACACGGACGAATCAATCATAAAGCGTGCTGTGGCAAGAAAACTTTTAAAGATTGACATTCACGACCTGAGAAATTTTGCGTCTGGAAAACACAAAAAAGTTGATGATAAGCCCTACGGCGGCGGTCCCGGGATGGTTATGAAAGCCGAACCGGTTATAAAAGCGGTTAAATCACTAAAACCAAAGAAACAAGAAACAATAATTATTACATTTTCTCCCGCGGGAAAAGAATTCAACGCCGCCTACGCAAGAAAACTTGCCGCTCAGAAAAATCTGATTTTAATAGCCGATCGGTATGAAGGAATGGACGAACGAGTCAAAAAAATACTGAAAAGCGAATATCGTCTTAAAACATTCTCGATCGGTCCCTATGTCGTAACCGGCGGCGAACTGCCATCACTCATCGTGCTCGACGCTGTAGCGCGTCATATTCCTAATGTGCTCGGAAAAGAAGAGTCACTCGAAGAAAAACGCTACGGCGTAGGAGTTCCAGTCTATACCCGCCCGAAAATTATCAAAATAAAGGGCAAAAAGTACTCTGTTCCGAAAGTTTTAACATCTGGAAATCACGAGCAAGTCGAAATGTGGCGAAAAAAGAACAAAAAGCCAAATTTTTAGAAATTCTTACCGCTCCCCCTATATTCTATATTCCGAATTCTATGTTCTTCTCTAGGGGTTTACAGATTGCCCAGACCTGCCGTATACTGGTGCCAGCCCGTATGGAAAAAATAAAAGAAACATTTGAAGCTGTAGAGACCCAGGCGCTTCCAGAAGAAGCGCAGCTTTCACCTGAGGAAAGCGCGCTCTTAAGGGAAATGATGGAGGCCGGCCTTTTCTACGGCAGAACAAAATCACGCACGCACCCGAAAATGCGTCCGTTTGTAAGCGGTACACGCAATAACTTCCATGTCATTGATCTTGTAAAAACAATGACTGCCCTTGGAACGGCTACGAAGATAATTCGTGAAAAAGTGGAAAATGGGAAAGCAGTTCTCTTTGTTGGTACAACGTCAGTCGCGAAAGGAGCGATTGCTGAAATCGCCAAAGAGCTCGCGATGCCCTCAGTCACAGTACGATGGCTTGGTGGAACGCTCACGAACTTTAAGGTAATCACCGAACGGATTAATCACTTCAAGAAACTTAAAAACGAAAAGGCGAGCGGCGGTTTGGAAAAGTACACGAAAAAGGAGCGTGTTGTCATTAACCGCGAAATCGAACGCTTAGAACGTATGTTCTCTGGAATCGAGGGAATGAACGAACTCCCCGGCTTGCTCTTTGTAATCGACGCCAAAGCAAGCGAAACAGCAATTCGAGAAGCCAAAAAAATGGGCATTCCAGTTGTTGCTGTTATGAACACCGAAAGCGATCCAAATAGCGTTGACTACCCGGTTCCGGCAAATGATCGAAGTGAGAAAGGAATTCACTGGTTGGTAAACTACTTCGAAAGAACGATTCGTGAGGCACGCCAAGAGGCGATGAAAAGAAAAGAGGTCAAAACCCAAACTCCCGAAAAAAAGCCTGAGAGGTAGAGCAAAAAAGCGTGGGGTGTGGTAAATTTTAATTTGAAAACAAAATGATAGATACAATCCAAAAACTCCGTGACCTTACAGGCGCGGGCATTATGGAGTGTAAGAGAGCACTCGAAGAGGCCGGCGGCAAGTTTGAGAAAGCTGCCGAGATCATTAAAGAAAAGGGAGTGATGCGAGCTGAAAAACGGGCTGAGCGGACAACATCCGCCGGCATCGTCGAAGCCTACGTCCATAATAATGGCAGAATTGGTGTCCTAATTGAAATTCACGCTGAAACAGATTTTGTCGCGAATTCAGAACCTTTCAGAACGCTTGCGCACAATCTTGCGCTTCAGGTTTCAGCAATGAATCCGGCAAATGTCGACGAACTTCTAAGCCAGCCGTATATCAAGAACGAATCGGTAATGATAGGCGATCTTGTGAAAGAAACTATCGCGAAGGTAGGGGAAAACATTCGTGTCTATCGCATCGCCCGTTTCGAAGTCGGGAGAGAATAAAACAATGTATAATTTTGCACTTCAGACTATATTTCTTATAAGCATCGGCGTCATTGTCTACCTCGCCGCAATTGCCGTTCCCCGCGTAAACGATGAAAACGTACACGAAAGAAAAGGTTTCATCCGCGAATGGTTCCGAAACGTCCCACTCGACAAGATCGACGACGGCGTGAACTCATTTTCGGAAAAAACATTAAGAAGGCTCAAAATATTAACGATGAAATTTGATAATATCGTAGGCCGTTCACTGAACAAGGTGAAGAAAAATGGAAACGGTAATGGCAACGGAAACGGCAATAGTCTCTTAAGTGATTCGAAGTAAGGGCTTGAAAGTAGGAAGCATACACCCGTAAACTAGAAAGTGTTGGGCAGGTGGCGGAGCGGTCAAACGCACGAGACTGTAAATCTCGCGGCTTTATGCCTACGGGGGTTCGAATCCCTCCCTGCCCACAGAGAATGTCGTTCAAACGACCATTCTTATATATAACTTCAAAAATAACCAACCATACTTGGTTCGGGTGAGGGATAAAAAACCACCCCTTACCACTCGATTCGCGCGCGTTAATGAATCGAACGCCACCTTAGCTCAGAGGCAGAGCAACTCTTTTGTAAAGAGAAGGTCCTCGGTTCGAATCCGAGAGGTGGCTCCAGTTCTTCAAAGAAAAATAAGCCGATGTAGCTCAGTGGCAGAGCAACTTCATGGTAAGAAGTAGGTCGGAGGTTCGATTCCTCTCATCGGCTCACTTGCAAACAAAGCAAAATTAACTTACCCTTCAAACCATGCCCGGAAAATCAAGGTTTTCAGAAAATCTCATACGTATGAAATGCACGGCCTGCGAAAGGTTTAATTACTATACGCGTAAGAATAAAAAGAAAGTTGAGCGAAAAATCGAGCTCAAAAAATACTGCAAATGGTGCAAAAAACATACACCACATAAAGAAAGCAAACTTAAATAGTAATTGACGAAACTAAACCCATATGGTATAGTATGAACGCAGTAAAAAGGAAACTTTATACTGCGTTTTTAGTTAAGACCATAAAGGTCCTAACAATTCTTTAATAATCTAGCCGCTCGCAGGTCTTTAAAAAGACGAGTGGATTGGAAGGGAAATGAATGTATGAAAATAAAAATCAAAAAGCTTCTGACAAACATATTCTGGTTATCAGTTATCAGTTTTATGATCTACGCCGCGGCGCATAACCCCGCTCAAGGTGAGATTGAAAGAAATCAGATAACCCAAACGGCTGAAGCAAAAGTAGAAAAAGATGAATGGCTTAAAGAAGCGAAGCAAAAGATTGCTGAGCCCGATAGAAAGAAACTTAACGAAACCCACCGGGTTATAACAGCATTTACTTCACGCTGGGGTGAAGCTGACAGAACGGAGTGTGAAACAGCGGCAGGTAATATCTGCAAACAATGGGACGCCGGTCGTAAATACACAATGTGTGCGACCCGAGCATTTCCCATTGGGACAATTCTTAGATTCAAGGCAGACCGCGAAAGTTTTCTCCATAAAGATTTTCCCGATGGATATATCATCTGTGAAGTGATCGATCGAAAAAACGAACGATTCCCAAACAGTATTGATATCTACTTCGGGCACGATGGTCCTGTGTGTAGGAAAACAGTCGGGAAACCGCCAAAAGGAATGTGTCTAAACCACGACGAAGCGTTCACAATAAACTACACAACGCTTGTCGAGGCCTGGGAAGGTGATGGCCCTGTCTACTATCCCTAGTTCTTTATCGAACCGCCCCCTAAAAAGGGCGGTTTCTATTTCGAAGAACACTCTCTTGACTGATACGTTACAGAATAGTATTATTCTTTGTAAGAAATGGCTACATAACTAATAAAACATAAGTAAGTATCCGCAGACAGTGGGCAGTCGTCTAAAACGACAGAAGTCCCGCCGAGGAAATTAAGAGATTTTTCTTGCTGCGGAACAACCGCGGTTTTATTTTTTCTTTACTACATATTACCCGCTACGTACTACATACTCTCACAATGAAACTCACAAAAGCCCAAAAGGTTAAGAAGGTTGAGGAAGGCACAAAAGAGCTTAAAAACAAGCAAACGCTCGTATTTGTCGATTTTAGCGGTACAAAAGTTGAAGAGCTTAAGAGGCTTCGCCGAACGCTAACTGAGGCAAAGGCAAAGACTGAAGTCATCAAAAAACGGCTCTTAAGGATTATGCTCAAAAACCACGGTGCCAATTATGATCCGATGCAAACAAAAGCGCAGGTAATAACAGTCTTTGGTGAGGGTGATATTTCTTCAGTTGCCGCGCCAATCTATAAGTTTTCAAAAGAACTTACTGCGAAAAATAAAAAGGAAACATTCAAGGTTGTTGGAGGATATGATTTGGTGAAAAATGTAGCGTTATCGGGCGAAGAAGTAACGGCAATCGGCAAACTTCCGTCCCGCGAGGTCTTGATCGCGCAGGTTGTTGGCACTCTTGCCGCGCCAATTCGAGCTTTCCTCTATATCTTAAGCGAGAAAGCGAAACAATCAGCACTCGTGAATAAACAAGAAACACCAAGTAACATCGAAAAAGCTGAAACACCTAAACCGGAAAAAACCGAACCTGTTGTTGAAAAAATTACAACACCGCAAGAAACGAAAGCTGAATCGGCCGGACCAGCTCAAGCAGATGAACTAGTCGAAATACCAAAACAAACGGAGTAATTAAGGAAATTCAAAGGGTCGAATAACAAACGAAAAAACCAATGGAAAAATACGCAGATTTAATTTCAAAAATAGAGTCAATGTCAGTTGTAGAACTCGCCGAACTCATAAAGGTACTTGAAGAGAAGTTTGGCGTCTCAGCGGCAATGCCGGTCGCGGCAAATGGGGGAGGAGCGGCAGGAGCGGCTGAAGAAGAAAAGACCGCATGGAATGTAATGTTGAAGGCGAGTGGTGAACAGAAGATTGCGGTTATCAAAGTGATCCGCGAAGTAACTGGTTTAGGCCTTAAAGAAGCGAAAGATCTCGTTGATGGTGCGCCAAAAGTAGTAAAGGAAGGCTTAAAGAAAGATGAAGCGGAAGAAATGAAGAAAAAGTTCGAAGTCGCCGGCGCCACAGTAGAATTACAATAGAAAATACGAAAGTATAATCAAAAAGACGCCCGAAGATCCTGAGTATAATCAAAGGATTGAACAAGGCGTCTTTTTGATTTATCGTGGAGTTACAAGCACCTTTAGCTCAGCCTCGACGTTAAAGTCGGAGTCCCGACTCCGCCGGCTGGCGGACGTCGGGATGGTAGAGTAGTCGCCTCAGGCGACAGGTCGCAGGTTTTAAAAGAGAATCGCGCGCATAGCCCTGCCTGCCGGCGGGCAGGTCAGTTGGTTAGAGGGACGTTTAGCTCAGTGGTAGAGCGCTTCGTTCACATCGAAGAGGTCACAGGTTCGATCCCTGTAACGTCCACTAAAATAAAAGGTCTCTGGCTTGTCCCGTCGTAGTCCTGAATCAACCGAAGGACGAAGGAGGATTCGAATCCAGATGCGCGCACAAAAAACAAAAGCCCCTCGTAAAGAGGGGATTTGTCTTAAGCAACGCCTATCCCAGGCTGAATTCCTCCTGAGCCCGAAGGTGCGCGATAAGGTAAATAACGTGGGCAACCTCGGCCTTATGAAATAGTTTCCTCGACCCGGAACATCGACGCGCTTCACGAGCGGATCTATTCTTAAATCGCCTCAATCCTGGAATTCCCGAAGAATGACCAATATCTTCGAATAGGTTAAGAATCTCTCGCCGAAGCTCGAAATTCCAGCCGCGTAACAAAAAAGCCTTATGAAGCCTCTTAAGAAGACGAGCCGTTTTTGGTTCGATCTGTTGCATACAAATTTTCTAAGAACAAATAAATGGGGCAACTCTCATATTTTATTGATGAAAATATATGAGCCACCCGACCTTTATGGTGTTTATCTATCACAATGTCAGAAAAAGTGTCAATTTTCAGGATATGTAGTGAGTCTCTAAAATGAGCAAAACGACTGTCGCAAAACGAGAGTCACTTTTTGAGTTTTCCACAATTGCGGGAGTGGTGAGTGTGGTATATGGTAATAGCAGAGTTTCGAAACTTCGAAACTAAAATCAAAGAAATGAAAACAAAAACACTTATCGTTGTAACACTTATAGGACTGCTTGTTGGGTTCGCCTTTGGTCAATGGGCTGTAAACATAATCCCACGTGAAACATCCAATAACACTTCAGTTCAAAGTGAAAATGGAAAAGTTAGCGTTATGGTTGACTATGGAAATGGAAAGATAAATGTTTATACGGGCAATATTGAAAAAGAAGACGAGACACTTTTTGAACTCACACAAAACATCGCAGAAAAAAACGAAGTTGGGTTTGAATATACCGAATTTCCAGATCTCGGCGTTTTAATTGAAAAAATAGGCACTGAAAAGAACGGTACAGACCAAAAATATTGGCAATATTGGGCAAATAACGAATACGCGAAAGTCGGCGCGGATA
>MHIZ01000029.1 GCA_001817765.1 Candidatus Colwellbacteria bacterium RIFCSPLOWO2_02_FULL_44_20b
CAAAGTAAACGTTCCCCTCTTTATCAATACCGGAGATACCATACGCGTGAATACTGATCTTGGACAATACGTTGAACGGGTAGAGAAGAAATAGATTTATTATCCCCAATTAAGCGGCGTAGCATTTGTTGTATCAGAGTAACCTGATACAGCGTTGTTAGGTTGATTACTATACCTAGAGATATAATTGTTCTCTGGAGTGTGCAATATTGAAGTGTGATAACACTCTTCATGACAAACAATCGGTAACAGTTCCATGCTTATTACTGGTATCAGTAGAATCGTTCCATATAAACATTTAAACACTGTATAGTTTTTCATAATAATATTTTACAGATTGAATGATTGAGGAGAGGTTTCATCCCCTTCTTTTTTGGTTTCCTTTTTTTCTTCGTTTTCTTTTTGGGTACTCAAAGATTTATCGAGAACTGCGCGGAGTTCGTCCATTACTACCTGTTTTCGTTCCTTTTTAGGGCGGAGTACTTTTTCAAGTGGTTGCTCCATTCGGCGTTCAACTTTTTCTTCTACCATCTCCGCTTTCCCTGACCATTCAGCCGCAATCTTGCGTTCGACAATGTCTTGCGGGACGCCGTATTTTGTCTGGCTGTTTTTAATAATAACGTCTTTAAAGATTTCAATCGGCTTTTCGTACGGTGGCAGGGTTTCCGCGGAAAACGCTTTCGCGGTCACGCCATCAACCATCAACTTCACGTAAATATTGTGCTTCGGAAGGTTAATAAGATCGTTTGCCATAAACTCGGGCTCGAATTCTTTTTCTAAGAATTCCGCATCTTCGGCACCAATACGAAAGAGCACAAGCGTACCGACGTTGCCGAAAATCGCGTCGCGGACGATTGTATTATCCTTTGTCGAGAGTTGGGCGATATACTGGTGCGCGAGCGTTAAACAGAGGTGATATTTTCTTGCTTCGGATAAGATACTCGCGAATGATTCCGTTGAAAAGTTTTGAAACTCGTCGATATAGAGATGGAAGTCACTCCGCTGCGATTCCGGAACGTCAACGCGAGACATCGCGGCAAGCTGCATTTTCGTTACAATCATCGCTCCTAAGAGCGCGGAATTATCTTCCCCTATTTTTCCTTTTGAGAGATTCGCGATAAAGATCTTTTTTTCGTCCATTATCTTTCTGAAATCAATCGTTGAGTGAGATTGACCGATGATGTTTCGGACAAGCGGGTTTGAAACAAATTGCCCGACTTTGTTTTGAATCGCGGCAACAGCTTCTGTCGCAAACCGTTCGTTCCATGAACCGAATTCGTTTACCCAAAATCCTTTTACAACAGGATCTTTGAGATTGGCAACAACTTTTTTGCGGTATTCTTTTTCGGCAAGCATACGCATAATCCCCAAAAGCGTTGAATTCGGAAGCTCGAGCAAGGCAAGCAACGTATTATTCAAAATATACTTCATCCGTTCTGACCAGGCGTCGGCCCAGATTTTTTCGAACACCGCCATAAGCGCCGAGGCGACAAGATGGCTGAATTGATCGCCGATGCGCTCTAATGGATTAAACGCAATCGGGTTTTCCATATCATGCGGGTTGAAATAGATTACATCGTCAAGACGATTCTCCGGGACGAATTCTAAAACACGCTCGGCGAATTCACCGTGCGGATCAACGATACCAACACCTCTGCCAGCACGGATATCTTCGATTGCCATATTTTCCTCAAGCGTTGATTTGCCGGTGCCGGTCTTACCGATGATGTAGACGTGGCGGCGGCGGTCATCTATTTTGATGCCGAACTTTGTTTTCTTACTGCGGAAATTTGTTTGACCTATTGTGACGCCTTCTTGCATTGTTTTTTTAAGATTTAGAAACTTCTACGGGCGCGCCGCCTTTTTTCGACTGGATAACCCGGAGCATCGGAGCACCAACCGCGATCGTCGGAAGATGGAATACCGTCGCGAGCTCTTCCGTACTTAAAACAAAACTTTTGCCCGGGCTCGAACTTAATTTTTTCTGACCGCGGTAAAACCGCGCGCGGCACATTCCATAGATTGCTTCTTTTCTTCCTTTAAGCTTCTCATTTTTGCCCCGCACATACCATTCTTCCGGAGGTTCGGTCGTTGTTTCTTCATCAGCGTCGAAGGCATTTAAATCTTGCGTATTCAACTGGCGGAACGCGCCGGTTAAAGCAAGGACGTGATTTTTATTCAAACTTCCTTCCTTATCAATCAAAAGAAACCTGATATTCGTTTCGAATCCAAGTTTCGCAATTTTGTTTTCAATGGATTTCATAATCCATTTTTCTCCTTCCGTGAGATTTGGAACGCTTTGCGGTTTTTCTTCCGGTTTACCGGGCCATTCGGGCTGTTTTGCCGGAGCTTGTATAAGATTTTTTGCAAATATTCCCGCATGGTCGAGGAGTGTTGGCTTCGATTCTTCTTTTCGTCCAGCGATTTTCGCTACAATCTTTTTCCCATTTTCTTGCCATTTATTCCCTTTATCCGTAGGACGGATCAATATTTGCAGAATAATTGTTTCAGTCCCATCAATGCCGGACATTGCTTCAAGAAGCGGCGCTATTGTATCAATACCTTTTTCTTTTTCTTCGGTTGCCGAGGGACTCTCGAAAGCGAGGTAGGTGCGGATTGGATACGGATCTTCCTTTTTTAGCATCATATCCGTCCCCCAGAGATCATACGTTCCGTCCGGAAGTTTCTCCGGAAGTTTTTTCAGATAGTCTTCGGTTTCAATAAGTTCGGCCCCTGGGTATTGCGAGAGGAGCGCGGACTCGATAAGTTTTCGGGCGCCAGTTGGAACGCGGAAATAAAACCTGAACTCTTGAATCGTTGCCACAATTTCAATCGCGATCCACCCTTTTACAGCATGGAGCGCGCTAAACACCTGTTCCATCGCTTTTGGCGGACGGACATTGTCTCGTGGGACGCGAAGTTCGAGCATTACCCATTCAATCTTTTCACGCTTTTCAACCGCTTTGTGCGTTAGGCGATATTCGATAAAGAAGAAAAAAAGAACGGCGGGCAACAAAACCCACCAAAAATCAACGGCGATCTCAAGGATATTTTTAATGATGTCGAATGCCATTACATTAGAACCCATGGGCTCTATGCTACAGTATACCGTCCGTCGGGCAGTTTTTTGAAGTGCTTTTTACTTTGAAGGTTGAGGATAACTGTATTTTTCTTAAAAGGCCTTTCAGTAGTTACCCCCTCTACCACCGCGGCTTGAGTCATTGGACCCTTTTGTTTCAAGAGTCTCGCAATAACTTCGCGCGCCGTGCCTGGAGTGAAACCGTGTTCTTTGAGACCATAGGTACCTCGCCCGACAAGAACAAAGCGTCCGTCTTTAATGAGTTCGTTGTGTACCGTGCGATGATCCGCTTGTTTCCGATCAATGCCGAGACTATTCACTTTTTTCGCGATATCAATGAAGTGAAGCGGCTTTGTTTCTTTTCGAAGCACCAAGTACGCTTTGTCGCGGACTGTTTTCGGAACGATTTCTATCCAATGCGTTAATCCGAAATCTCCATACGGATTCATTCCAAAGTTTTTTGAAACGGTAAGGTAATTCATCGCCACCGGTTCGTTGATCTTGTGCGGTTCGATAATTTCTCGGAGAAATTCTAAAAAGCGTCGCTCTTCAATAAGTTCTTTTTTACGATCTCCCGCTTCGTCGATAATTGTTTTTACAAGCGCAAGCGCTTTTTTATAGGCTGATTCCTCGTAATACCAAAACGGGTGGAGGTGATCGTTTTCTTCAACAAACATTGGTCTTTCTAAAATCGTGAAAAGGAAGACAAGTTTATTCGCGAAAATCGGTGTTTCGAAATCGGTCCGCCACAAGTTGCCAAAGTCGCGCACCAGGAGATCGTGACGTCGAATATGGCCGATGCCTTCGAAGTAATTTTTAAGAAATTCTCGGATTGCTTCGGTGTCAGATTGTTTTGCTGTTTCTGCTCTTAGAACTTCGAGAGAACTATTGGCAATTTGGCGGATTCGTTCCCGTGTTACATCGTTTTGTTTGCCGAGTTCGGCGAGCGTCAAAGGCGCCTCTGATTCAAGCCCGAATCGTTTTACGAGTATTTTCGACTCACGTTCTTCGAGGTTTGAGAGCGCTTTTTTAAGATAGTTTGAGAGGTTGAAATTTTCGGTTAACATCGATGTGATAAGAATACACCTTTTTGGCTTCCCCGTCAACTCTATGTTCTTATTTGGACCAGCTTCCTAGCCTTCTACTTCTGTCGTTTCAGCTTTTCAGCAATAACAAGGAGCGGGCTTGCGACAAAGATCGAGGAATATGTACCGATAACGGTGCCGACAAGAATCGTAAGAATAAAGTAATGAAGCGAGAGAGGCCCTAGAAGGAATACCGTGATAAGCACGACGACAAGCGTTAATGACGTGTTGATTGACCGCGTGAAGGTTTCGTTGACGCTTCTATTTACGATAGTTTCAAGATTTTCAGATCCGTAGTGACGCAAGAGGTTTTCACGCGTGCGGTCGAATACAACAATCGTGTCGTGGACTGAGAAACCGATAATAACAAGTAGGGCAACGATGAAATTCGTATCTACTACAAGCCCATAATAATGCCCTAGGAACGCGAAGAGTCCCGCTGGAATTATCGCGTCATGAGTAAGTGTTAGAAGCGTAATCAAACCATATTTCCAAGAACTTACAGGGCGGGAAACTTTGCGGAACGCCCACGCAACGTAAAGTGAAATAAAAATAAGGACAAAGATAACAGCGAGAATGGCTTTTTGCCGCAACTCTTTTGAAACCGACGGACTTGTTGACCAGAAATCGAGGTCGGCAACTTTGTTCGCACCGAATTTTTCCTGAAGTTTAGCAAAATTAGCCCGGCGATCCGCATCTGAAATTTGTTCAAAGACAAGCGAATATACCGCACCACTTTCATCAATGGAGATCGCGGGATTTTCGATTTTTAACTCTACTTCGAAGAACTCTTTGATTTCTTTCGTATTAGTACTTTCTACCCCAATTTGCCAGAGCGAACCATTTTGAAAATCAACGCCGAGGCGGAATCCGAAATACATAATGCTCGCGATCGCGGCAACGAGAAACACGCTCGAGATACTCAAAAATATTTTTCTGTTGCCGATAATGTTCATCATATTAGCTTAACTTCTGCATAGGTTTATTTTTCATAAAGACTCTCAAAAGCGTTCGTGTTACAAAAATCGCGCTAAACATACTTACCACAACACCGATTAAAAGCGTGAGCGCGAATCCGCGAACAAAGCTTGAAGTGAAATAGTAGAGAATAATTGACGAGATAATAGTTGTTGTATTTGAGTCTCGGATTGACGGCCAGGCACGGCGGAATCCTTCCTCGATAGCGCTTAATTTTGTAATACCTTTCGCAAGCTCCTCTTTTGTTCTCGCGAAGATAAGAATGTTCGCATCAACAGCCATACCGATTGAAAGAATGAAACCAGCAATACCAGCGAGCGTCATTGTAAAGTTTGGAATGCTTTTAAAGGCGCCGAGGGTCAGAATTACGTAAAAGAAAAGGGCAACAACCGCGAAAAATCCCAAGCCGCGGTAGTAAATCACCATAAAAAGCATCACAAGGAGCGTCCCTACAACACCAGCGAAGATCATTTTTTCGAGCGCGTCGGAGGCGGCAGTCGCGCTTACTGTTCTTTGATTTACGAGGTTGATCGGAGCAGAAAGAGCGCCGGCGTTAAAACGTTCGACAATGAGCCGCGCTTCATCGATTGAAAAGTCGCCAGTAATTTGGGCACTGCCTCCGGGGATTGCTTCATTCACTGTCGGCGCTTGAATTAATTCACCGTCAAGAAATACTCCAAGCGGTTTTCCGATATTTCGAGTTGTAATCTCTTCGAAAAATTTTGCCCCTTCTTCATCAAACTCAAGCAAGATAAGCGGCTTGCGTGTTACTTGATCGAGATCTACTTGGGCGTTTTTGATGTATCTGCCGGTTAGTTCAGTAAGCGCAAACACAGCTTCGTCCCCTTCCCCTTGGACTTCGCGGAAATCAAGAAGCGGTGTTGAACCGATTTGAGCAATTGCTTCTTCAACGTTCTTTATGCCGGGCAGTTCAATAATAAGCTCATAACTTTTTCCTTTTTGGGCGGTTGTTACTTTTGGTTCGGCGACGCCGAATTTGTTTACACGACGTTCGATGACGTCCCGTAAGCCTCCGACAACGCTTTCGTAATCGGATTCTTTGACCTGATCTAAATTAATTTCATATACAAGGGCGCTTCCTCCAACAAGATCGAGACCAAGCCGCCAAGCATTGAATCTGTTGAACCAAAGATCGGGAGCCGTAAATTCTTTTTGAAGAACTGGAACAACGATTTTTTCTTGCGGGGGCGGAATAATAAAAACCGCCGCTATGGAGGCGAGAATGATGACACTTATGAATACAAGAATGGATTTCCGTTTTTTCATTATAAGAGTATCCCTAGTGCCCCCACCAGGGATCGAACCTGGGACCTTCTCCTTAAAAGGGAGCTGCTCTACCAACTGAGCTATAGGGGCAATCGATACGTTTTTAGGGCTTGTAACGCATCTTTATTTCTTTCTCTATAACCATCTTTTTAATGGGGTTATAGGGGCCGCAGTCGATTTTTAAAAAATCAACACCGCTCGTTTGGTGCTTTCAGAGCCTACACCATTTCATACGGGTTTTCAACTTTATCTACTCTTCTTTCAGTTCTTTTCGTAAGTTCTCGAGAAGTTTTCTCGCTTCGGCATTCAACTTTCGCGGCGTTTTTATTTCAAGATCAACAACAAGATTTCCGTGAGGCGGCATTCCTTCTTTCCCAACAACAATCGGTTCTTTGAGATTGTGGCCAGGAGCGATCGCAATTTTTATCTTTCTGCCACTCAATGTCAGGATTTCGATTTCTTTACCAATTAGGATATCAACAATATTGGCTTCTATTCTTGTATATAAATCAGCGCCGCGGCGTTCAAATTTCGGATGCGGTTTTATTTTAATCCGTACGTACAAATCACCTGCTTCTGAACCGCGTTCTCCCACCTCGCCCATTCCTTTTATTTTTATAATCTGACCGTTTTCGATACCGGGGCGAACTTCAAGGGTCGCTGTCTTTTTTCCTTCCACGCGTCCGTGCCCTTTGCAGGTTTCGCAGGTTTTATTTGGAATTTGGCCCGTGCCGTGGCATTTATTACAGGCGACAACTTGGGAAAAACTTCCGAAGAACGTATTTCTCATTTCTTTAATTTCTCCCCGACCAGCACAGGTAGCACAGGTTGTAAAACCCGCTTTGGTATCGTACCCTATGCTATTACAGGTTTTGCACCGTTCGAACGTTTTAAACTCAACTGTATTTTGCTTTCCTTTATACGCCTCTTCAAGCGTTATTTCTTCGACAAGCTCAAGGTCCGAGCCGCGTTGGTATGCGCGGCGTTTTTGTTTGACGCCTAATCCTTCAAAAAACGCGTCAAAGATATTTCCGATATCCCCCATTTCTCCGAAATTGACGTCAAATCCCATATTGCCCATATTGCTAAAATCAAACCCTTGCGCGCCGCCAAAGCCGGACTGAGCACCGCCCTCAAACACGTGTCCGAAGCGGTCGTACTGTTTTCTTTTTTCAGCGTTTGAAAGTATTTGATACGCCTCATTGACTTCCTTGAACTTGCTTTCATCGCCACCGCTTTTATCGGGGTGGTATTTATGAGCAAGTTTTCGGTAGGCTTTTTTTATGTCTTCTGTTGAAGCGCCACGTTCAACTCCAAGAATTTTGTAGTAATCCTTCATCTTACAAGTATGTAGTGTGTAGAAAGTAGAATGTAGTAGAAAAGGGAGCGGAGCACTAATCGATTTTTTTCTTACTTAATTCAGGACGATAATTTCTCGGCTTCGAGATTCTAAACGAATAAGCGCGAAACCGGAAAATAAGAGGACTTGGTATACCACGTACCCTATTGGCGCGACAATCCAACGTACCGCGAATGATATGCTTTTTATGACAAGAAACACAACAATAATTAAAATAAACTCAACCATTAATTTGCCGTCCGCGGGAAGAGCATTGTAGTTATTTTTCGCCTCCTTATAGAGATCATTCGTAATCGCGTCTTTTTCCTCGGTAATGCTTTTTACAAGATCACTGACCTGGTTTTTGACTTCTGACTTTGCCGATTCAACCGCCTCTGTTTTTACTGCTTCTGGAATTTCCGCACCTCCCGCGATACTTTTCAGAAGTTCGCCGTTGATATTTTTCTCGATAAATCCACCAACGCCGTTACTTAATGCGCCCATAAAACTTTCTATATATTTCTCAAGCATTGGCATTGTTGAGTCTACAAGGTAGCTGAAGGTTCTTTTACTCAGGTTTTCGCTTCGTAAGAATGCCGCCGAGTAGGACACGGCTATGATGAGCGCGAGCGCAGTTAGTGATCCTCCAATCACTATTTTCGATACTCTAAAGTAGTCGATCCTCAATTCATTTTGGAGCTCGTTTCTTCCCATATGATGAGCGAAAAAAATCCATAGCGTCGCGACAACAAATCCTGTTAGGACAAGGATTGAACTGTAACCCGCGAGCGGCAGGAACATCACGATTATTTCAAGCGTGACGGCGAGGGTAATCTTTCCAAAACTTTTTATGAAAAGTGCTTGGAGAACAAAAAATATGAGAAGCATCGCCATTGCGACTCCCGTAAGAACAAGGCTTTTTACTTCGGCCGCGAGGAGAAAGTCACCTAAGAAATATCCCGCAAAAAACGCAAAGAGCGTTGCGACGCTTACTAGGGCAACTATCTTTATAGGCGAGTAATCGACGTCAGCTGAAATGTCGGAGGTTACTTTTGTGATAAGGGATGGTTCAGGCATTCGTTTCGTTTCCCTTATCGTACATCGCTTTGCCTATTTTTTGAAGTTCTGTTGAAAGTTCCGTAAGAGATTTCTGCAAATTTTCTTTGTCCGTTTCCGCGGCGGCTTTTTTCACTTCTTCTATTTTCGCTTTGATGCCATCTTTTATTTCTTGCGATACTTTCTCCCCTGCTTCGTTTACCGATTTTTCAGCGAGATAGATCGTATTTTCCGCCTGGTTTTTTAATTCCACGAATTCTTTGCGTTTTTTATCTTCTTCGGCGTGCGAGGCGGCTTCGGTTTTCATTCGTTCGATATCTTCTTTTGAAAGATTTGTTGAGGCTTCAATACGAACTGATTGAGTTTTTCCGCTTGCCTTATCTTTTGCCGAGACGTTTAAGATACCATTCGCGTCGATATCAAAGGTAACTTCGACTTGCGGCATGCCTCGCGGCGAGGGCGGAATGCCATCG
This sequence comes from Candidatus Colwellbacteria bacterium RIFCSPLOWO2_02_FULL_44_20b, assembly GCA_001817765.1. GTDB lineage: Bacteria > Patescibacteriota > Minisyncoccia > UBA6257 > Colwellbacteraceae > O2-12-FULL-44-13. The sequence continues at coordinate 9,298 of MHIZ01000029.1, forward strand.
AGGATAAAGCGAGCAAGTGTTCTGTTATGTTCAGCCATTTCCGCCTCCCCTTGGAGGACGTTGATTTCAACCGATGTTTGGTTATCAGCGGCTGTTGAAAATACCTGGGATTTTGAAGTCGGAACCGTCGTATTTTTATCGATGAGTTTCGTAAATACGCCTCCGAGCGTTTCAATACCGAATGGTAGTGGCGTCACATCGAGAAGTAAAACATCTTTTATTTCACCTTCGGTTTTACGACCTTCCTTTTTTGCCGCTAAGATTTCACCTTGAATCGCGGCGCCGAGTGCCACAACTTCGTCCGGGTTAATGTTGCGGTGTGGTTCTTTACCGAAAAGGTTCTTTACGGCTTCCTGTATCTTCGGCATACGCGTTTGACCGCCAACAAGAATAACTTCATCAATATCCGAAAGTTTGAACCCCGCTTCCTCAACGGTTTTTCTTGTAAGTTTGATCGAGCGATCGAGAAAATCATGAACAAGCTCTTCGAGCTTTGCTCGCGTGAGTTTCATCACAAAATGCTTCGGACCAGCTTCGGTTGATGTGACGTAGGGAAGATTTATCTCGGTTTCAACTGAGGTTGAAAGTTCGTGTTTCGCCCGTTCCGCGGCTTCTTTGAGACGTTGAATCGCGAGCGGATCTTTTGAAATATCAATTCCTTCCTGTTTTTTATATTCGGCTACGAGGTATTCGTTAACGCGGCTATCAAAGTCGTCTCCGCCCAGGTGCGTGTCCCCGCCTGTTGTTTTTACTTCTATTGTCTGCTCTTTTGTTTCGCTATCATGGCTAATTTCTAGTACCGAAACATCGAATGTTCCGCCGCCAAAATCGTAAACTACGATTTTTTGATCCTTCGTTTTACCCAGACCGTAGGCGAATGCCGCGGCGGTCGGTTCATTGATAATTCGATCCACTTTGAGTCCTGCGATCTCTCCGGCATTTTTTGTCGCCTGCCGTTCGGCATCGCCGAAGTAGGCGGGAACGGTAATTACCGCTTCTTCGATTTTTTCACCGAGACGCGTCTCCGCGTCCGTTTTTAACTTACTTAAAACCATCGCAGATATTTCTTCCGGTTTGTACCATTTGTCTCCCATTTTGATTTCGGTACCGCCGTCGGAGGCTTCCTTAATCTCATAAGGCAAGAGTTTTTTGTCACTTTGCACTTCTTTATCGGAAAACTTTCTTCCAATAAGACGCTTCATTGAATAAATCGTGTTCTTCGGATTCGTCACTGACTGCCGTTTCGCGAGAAGCCCTACGAGACGTTCGTTTGATTTCGAAAGCGCGACAACCGAGGGAGTCGTGCGATTCCCCTCCTGGTTTTCAATAATGCGGGGCTCGCCGCCTTCAACGACAGCAACCGCCGAGTTTGTTGTTCCTAAATCAATGCCGATAATTTTCATAGTATGTAGAAAGTAGAATGTAGTAGAAGAGTGACCTTTTGTTTTAATTAATTATTTTGCTACTTTGACGCGCGCCGGACGGATAACTCTTCCGTTTAACATATATCCAGCGCTTAATTCTTCAGTTATTTTTCCCGGTGCTTCGTCTTCTTCGCTTTCCGCGACTGCTTCGTGGAGCGTTGGATTAAATTCATCTCCTTTTTTTATCGGAATCCGCTCAAGCCCCCGCCGCTTCAAAATATCCATCAGTTGCGTCTTAATCATACGCACGCCTTCGTTTGATTCTGCCGTACCCGATCGCATTGCAAGATCGAAGCTATCGAGAATAAGTGTTAGATCGAGCATTACATCCTCCGTACCGAATCGTGCTATTTCTTCAAACCGTTTCAGTTCATCCTTTCTATAGTTTATAAGATCGGCCTTTGCACGCTTCCAGCCATCTAGGTATTCCTGCTTCTCTTTTTCAAGGCGAACAATTATTTCTTCGGGCGAGCTTTCTTTTGTTTCTTCCGAGTTGTTCTTTTCTTCGTTCATAAATTCTTACCTATTGTATGAAAAATTGCGTCTTTGTCAACGCATTTACAGTCGTCGTATTGAGTATATAGTATAGAGTATAGAGCTTATTTTGAATTTCTAAACCTTATGTTTCTCTATAATACACTCACTAATCGTAAAGAAGAACTTCAGAAATCGAGAAAACCGATTAAACTTTTCGTCTGCGGTCCGACTGTTTACGACTATTCGCATATCGGACACGGGCGAACCTATATTGCTTTTGATACATTTGTGCGTTACGCGCGAAGCCAGGGCTATAAAATATCTTATCTTCAAAATATCACTGACGTTGATGATAAAATCATCAAGCGGGCCGCAGAAAAAGGAGTATCGGCACTTTCTCTTGCCCGAACTTTTACACGGGCCCACTTCGATGACATGAAAAAACTTGGTGTGATTTCGGTTACGAAGTACGCGCCGGCAACAAAATTTATTCCGCAGATCGTGAAGCAGGTTGAGACTCTTGTCGCGCGAGGCTACGCGTACAAAATTTCTGACGGGTACTACTTCGATATTTCGAAGTTTAAGGAATATGGCAAACTTTCGAAGCGAACTGTGCTTCAAGCAGAAGACGCGATTTCCCGCGTTGATGAGAATGCGGAAAAACGAAATAAGGGAGATTTTTGCTTATGGAAATTTTACAAACCCGGTGAACCCTCTTGGAACACCCGCCTTGGGAAGGGACGACCGGGATGGCATATTGAAGACACCGCTATTTCTGAACATTTTTACGGACCGCAATATGATATTCACGGAGGCGGTATTGATTTGAAGTTTCCTCATCACGAAGCAGAGATTGCTCAACAGGAGGCGGCTTCGGGTAAGAAACCGTTTGTCCGTATTTGGATGCATACGGGTTTCCTTCTTATCAATAACGAGAAGATGTCGAAGAGTTTGGGTAATTTTCTGACTATCCGAGATTTCCTTAAGAAGCATTCAGCGCTCATCCTTCGCTACCTTGTTCTTCTTCATCATTACCGCTCGCCTTTCAACTATACCGAGACGACTATAGAACAAGCCGAGAATGGTCTTCAGAACTTGCGACTTACTTTGGAACGACTTCGTTTTATTGAACACTCCAGTAAAGCGAAAAAATCTTTTGAGATTAAAGAGTTCATTACGGCGGCTGATCGCGATTTTTATCGGGCTATGGACGATGATTTTAATACCCCCGAGGCGGTTGCCGCTCTTTTCAAGCTTATTACTCCCCTTCAGAACAAACTTTGGCTTCTTTCAGGAGCTCAGGCGAAGGAGCTTTCTCGCTTTCTTCTCAAAAAACTTGAGCTTTTAGGGATTGCTTTCATCACGTCTCCAGCCCCTCTCAAAGCGCGAACGCTCCTTAAACAACGAGAGAAATTGCGCGGTAATCAACAGTTTATTCAGGCTGACGGCTTGCGGAAGAAACTCAGCGCGCTAGGATTTACGGTAGAGGACACACCTCTCGGACCATTCCTATGGCGCACCAACCAAATTTAAAACTTCCTCCTCAGGACCTTGAGGCTGAACAATCGGTACTTGGAGCTCTTATGATCGACAAGGACGCGATTTTCAATATCGCGGATGTTTTGTCGCCGAATGATTTTTATAAGAAAACACACGCGGAAATCTACGAGGCAATTCTTTGGTTATGGGAACGGCACCAGCCGATTGATATTTTGAGCGTTACAACACGCCTTAAGGACGCGGGACAATTACAGGATACGGGCGGGTCGAGCTATCTTACCGAAATTATTAATATGGTGCCGACTTCTTCGCACATCACGCATTACGCGAAGATTGTCCGCGACAAACACGTCTTACGGCAACTTATCAACGCCTCGGCGGAAATCACGGAAACTGCTTTTGACACCTCGTCTGATCTTGATGAGGTTCTTGATTCAATCGAACAGCGGATTTTTGGCATTTCCCAATCTTCGATTACAAAAAACTTTGTCAGTATCCGGGAAGATCTTCAAACCGCGATTGAACGGATCGAAAAACTTCATGAGGGCGAAGGAGAAAAACTTCGTGGCGTCCCGACAGGATTTACGAAGCTTGATAATCTCCTTTCAGGACTTCAGAAATCTGATCTTATTATTGTCGGCGCGCGGCCGTCATACGGAAAAACTTCTTTCGCGCTTGATATCGCCCGCCACGCCGCGATTCATACTGATCAACCGGTTGGCATTTTCTCACTTGAAATGTCACGGGAACAGGTTATTGATCGTATTATCAGCGCCGAGGCAGGCGTTGATCTTTGGAAGCTTCGTACCGGACGGCTTCGCGATGAAATTGATTTTCAAATGATTCAGGCTTCGGTTGATAAACTTTCTCGGGCGCCGCTTTTCATTGACGACACACCATCGCCGAATATTATTCAGATGCGTTCGATGGCGCGACGGCTCCAAGCAGAACAAAAGGGCCTCGCGCTTATTGTCGTTGACTATCTTCAGCTTATCCAACCGCGGACAAATTCTGATAATACTGTCCAACAGGTTACCGAAATTTCACGCGGACTTAAGGGCCTCGCGCGCGAACTTTCCGTTCCGATCATCGCGATTTCCCAGCTCTCCCGCGCGGTTGACCAACGTGAAATAAAAATTCCGAAACTTTCTGATCTTCGCGAATCAGGCTCTATTGAGCAGGACGCGGATGTTGTGCTTTTCATTCATCCTAAAGATCGCGATCGGACGAACGTACCGCCGGAAGAACAGGGCTTGGTCGAAATTATTATCGCGAAGCACCGCAATGGGCCTCTTGGTACTGTCACACTTCGGTTTGAGAAAGAGAAAACAAGTTTTCAGAATATTGATACGCATTATGACGATCCCGGAACCCATTAAGAAATTCGTCGATATCTTTTCCGAACTTCCGGGCGTTGGACCTCGGCAGGCAATTCGGCTCGCGTTTCATTTTATTACTTCCGGAGCAAATACTATCGAAGAGGCTCGAAGCGCGCTCGGGATTCTTGGAACACTCAAGCCCTGTAAAAATTGTTTTTTTATTACCAATAACAAAACGGGGCTTTGTGATATTTGCAGTGATGAGCGGCGAGACAAACGGACTATCGCGATTGTTGAAAAAGAAACTGACCTTCTTTCCCTTGAACACACCAAGCGGTTTCGCGGACGGTATCTTGTTCTTGGAGATCTTAAGAAAAATGGTTTGCTTGATCCAAGCCAAAAGCTTCGGCTTAAGAGCCTTCGGGATTGGATTAAAAAGGAGCTCGGGGGTACCGCGGATGAAATCGTCATCGCTGTAAACCCTACAACCTATGGTGATTTGAATGCCTCTGTTATCCGCGGCGAACTTCAAGATTTTGCGAAAAAGATAAGCTCTTTAGGACGCGGAATTCCGACAGGTGGTGAAATTGAATTTGCTGATGAGGAGACGCTTGGTGAAGCCTTGACGCGCCGGAACTAGCTCGGCATAGTGTGAGGGCGTAACCTAGTCGGAGGTTGTTTTATGAGCGTGTTCTTTAGAAAATTCTCTATGAACTACCCTATTTCGCATTCCCATTCTAACGATACAGAGACTGAGACGTCTTTTGATATAGAGACAATTGAACTCCGTAGAATTATTGAAAACGTCAGCGTTGAACTCGCGGTACAGAAAGATATTCTTGGATACTGTTGTATGGAACTTATGGGCATTGCCAAACCATTGCAACAAGCCATTCCATTGATCGATATTGGTGTTCCTGAAGCGATTGATGACTATGTCTATGATCTAGGAGAAAAGTTCTATGAAATATTCGCCCGAAGAGAGTTGGAAAAAGACGTCGAGGCGGCTTACGTTGTTATCAAACTGAATTTTGAGGTGCCGATGCTTCGACAAACTCCGCAAGGTATCAGAATCCGTCGCTTTGGCAGTCGAGATGTTATGGTAGCTGCCTATCAAACAATCCAACCCCCGGTAAGAAAAGATATCTTTATTATGACGCCGAGCGCTTCGGAGAATACGATTCAGACTACTGCCTATTTTACATTACACCTGCTTCAAGAATTTCTTCACGGGTATGTTTCTTATTAAATAACCGCCTTTTTTATTAGGCGGTTATTTTTACGATCTCAACTTCAGTATAGTGCTCACGATTGCTTTTCTTTTTATCAAACCTATTTTTTGAGTGATACCGATAGACGATTTTTCGTTTTGCTCGTCCTTCTTTTGTTATCTTTGCTTCAACTTTCGCGCCTTTCACGTACGGGGCTCCAATCTGAGGTTTTTCACCACTTACTAAAAGTACCTTATCGAAAACAAAATCAGAACCGGCCCCCACCTTCGCTGAAGCTCCGGCGGGCAGGTCGGCTATGATTCGATCAACTTTTATCTTTTTTCCGGGGGTAACTTTGTATTGTTTTCCGCCGGTTTCGATGATTGCGAACATTGGAAATAAGATTAGCGATATTGCGGTCTTTCGTCAACCCCGCGAGGTTTAGTTGAATGAAACAATATAGAGCGCGAAAACAAGCAGGAGGAGCGAGAAAACAAGAGAAACGCTTCCAAGGATGTACGCAAGCGTTGTTTCTTTTTCAATAAGCTCACGACCGATAATCCAATTTATAAGGAGCACCCCGAGACTCATACCCATAATTTTGTAAAACGTGGCTATTGTTCCTACAAGATCTGCCTTGCCGCCTTTTCCAAAGTGAAATATTAATTCCCCGCTTATACCTCGTGTATTTAAGTATCCCACGAGAGTCGCGAGAATAAGTGCCACGAAGCTTATTATAAAAAGTGTTGTGAGAGGTTTGGGTTTCATTGGTTCCAAGGCGAGGGTTGTTTATCTCTTGAATTCGTTTTCTTCTGTTGTAGTATTCTCCCCTTTGTCTATCATAGCCGTTTCAAATCCTGAAACCTTGTTATTTTTAAACGTACTTCCTTTACTTTCGTTTAAGATGCCTACACTTCCTTGTCTACTCTCTGAACTTTTCCCTTTATTTATTCTAAAAATAACCTTTAATTTTTCTATTAGATTTATTCTGATCATTTATTTTTTAATTCTTTATTTGACTGTAGCCCTAAGGGGGATCGAACCCCTGTTTCCAGGATGAGAACCTGATGTCCTAGCCACTAGACGATAGGGCCC
>MHIZ01000030.1 GCA_001817765.1 Candidatus Colwellbacteria bacterium RIFCSPLOWO2_02_FULL_44_20b
GACGGGACGCGGCGCGATTACAAGACGGGACGCGGCGCGATTACAACTCGAGCCCTTGCTGAGATTGTCGAACGCAAGGGTGGTAGTGGCCGTGATCAATTTGATATTGTCATCACTGAAATTCCGTATCAGGTCAATAAAGCGGAACTTATTATCAAGATCGCGGAACTTGTTCAGGAGAAACGAATTGAGGGCATTCGTGATGTTCGCGATGAATCAGACCGCGAAGGATTGCGAATTGTTATAGAACTTAAGACCGACGCGGCACCGCAAAAAATCTTAAACCAGCTGTGGCAACACACTGATCTTCAGAAGGACTTCCATCTTAATATGGTGGCGCTTGTTGATGGCTTGAAGCCGCAGGTGCTTTCACTTAAGGATGTTATTTTTTATTACATTGAACACCGCAAGGAAGTTGTGCGGCGACGTGCTGAATTTGATCTGAAGGTTGCGAAGGATCGCGAACATATTCTCGAGGGCTTAGCGAAGGCACTTTCGGTTATTGATAAGATCATCGCGACTATCAAAAAATCCGCCGATAAAGACGAAGCGCATACAAACTTGATGAAGAGCTTTAAGTTGAGCGACCTTCAGGCAACAGCGATTTTGGAGATGCGGCTTCAGGCACTTGCGGCACTCGAGCGGCAAAAGATTGAAGATGAACTTAAAGAAAAGCGCAAACTTATCAAAGATCTTGAGGCGTTGCTTTCAAGCCCGCAGAGAATCCTGAGCACTATTAAAGACGAACTTACCGGACTTACGTCTTTCGCGGACGAGCGAAAGACTAAACTGCACTCAGGCGGACTTAAGGAATTTCAAGAAGAAGATCTTGTTCCACAAGAAGAGGTTGTGATCACGCTTTCGCAGAACGGTTACATCAAACGAGTACCACCAAAAACATTCAAGAGCCAGAAACGTGGTGGTAAGGGACTTATCGGATCGGACGTCGGCGAGGAAGATTTTCTGGCGTATTTTGTTTCGGCTGATACGCATGACGATATTCTTTTCTTCACGGATCACGGACGAGTATTTAAATCTAAGGTTTACAACATTCCTGTTGGAAGCAGAACATCAAAAGGGAAAGCTGTTCATAATTTCTTAAACATTCCCGTGCAGGAGAATATCAGCGCGATCATTACCTACGCGGCGAAGTCGATTAATCCCTCGAGCTACTTGGTGATGGTGACATCGCTTGGTATGATTAAGAAGACGAAACTCCAGGACTTTGCAAATATTCGCGCGAATGGTCTTATCGCTCTTGGTTTGCGAAAGGGGGATTTGCTTAAATGGGTGAAACTTTCGGATGGCAAACAAGAAATTATGATCGGTACCAAATTTGGCCAATCGATTCGATTTAAAGAATCACAGGCGCGTCCGATGGGACGGACAGCCGCGGGGGTCCGAGGCATTACACTCCACAAGGATGATACGGTGATTTCATTTGATCTTGTTGATACTTCGTATAAGAGCAATTTGCTTCTTGCGGTGATGGACAATGGTTATGCCAAAACAACTCCGCTTACCCAGTACAAGGTGCAGAACCGTGGCGGCAAGGGCATTAAGACAGCGGAGGTTACGAAGAAGACAGGAAGTCTTGTCGCGCTTACAGTTTTAACCGACGAGGAAGAATTACTCTCGATCTCTACGAAAGGCCAGATTCTTCGAACGTCGCTCGGGAGCATCCGCAAAACAGGACGGGCGGCACAGGGCGTACGAATTATGCGGCTTAATCCAGGGGATAAGATCGCAGGCGTTATATGTCTCTAAAAAAATATTCAAACGGTTTCACTCATAACCAACTTATTATTCTTGGCGGCGCCGGGATAATTGTCGTTTTTTTCATACTCGTATTCTTAGGCGTTCTTCCCGGCGGGCGCGATCCGGCGGCAGAACGAGCGCAACTTACTTTCTGGGGAGTCTTCGATACGCGGAGTACATGGGATGATCTTATTTCCGACTACATCGAAGAACATCCGGGGGTCAGTATTACCTATCGCGAACTTTCTTCCTCGGCATACGAGAATGATCTTATAAACGCGCTCGCGATTGATGAGGGTCCGGATATTTTTATGATTCAGAATTCGTGGCTGCCTCGCTACACGAATAAAGTTGTTCCTCTTACTGCCCAGGCGTTTCCTCCAAGCCGGCTTGATGTTTTATATCCAGAAGTTGTCGCGAGTGATTTTGTCTATAACGGGCAAGTGCACGCGCTGCCGCTTTCGGTTGATACGCTCGCGCTTTATTACAACAAAGATACTTTCAATAACAAACAAATTGTTTTTCCTCCGAAGACGTGGGATGAGTTCAAACTTTACGCGACTCGGGTTCGAGAATTTGGCGCGGGCGGGGTACTTTCGAAAACCGGAGCGGCGATTGGCGGAACTCCCAAGAGCGTCAACCGAGCGACTGATATTGTCGGTCTTCTTATGATGCAATACGGAGCGACGATGAGCGATGTATCGCGCGGACAAGCAACGTTTGACAGCGACGTGGGACTTTCTGGACTTAATTTTTACACTCAATTCAGCTCACCACGGGGACTTTACTATACGTGGAATGATTCTATGGGAAATTCCGTTGATGAATTTGTGAGTCAGCGAGCCGCGATGATGATTAATTATTCTTACCAGATCGAGAACTTACAGGCGAAAAATCCTTTCTTGAACTTTGGCATCGCGCCCGTACCTCAGCGAGCTGGAGCGGCGAGAGCTATCAATTACGCGAATTATTGGGGCCTTACGGTTTCTGCTAAGAGCACGAACTCGGCGGCGGCGTGGGATTTTATTAAATTCGTGACGACAAGCGAAGCGGGAGCAGAAAAATATCTTCAGCTTACCAAGCGGCCGCCGGCGCTTCGAATCTTACTTCAAAAATACCAAAACGATCCGCTTTTAGGCGCGTTTATCCAACAGGCGCTTACAGCACAGAGTTGGTATCAGGGTGACAACGCGGCAACAGAGCGAGCGCTTACGAATATGTTAGAATTGGTCATAGGAGGTAAACTGAAAGCTCAGGACGCACTGCGGAGAGCTGAGGACGAAGTAACGCTTATCATTTCACGATTATGAACTTTCTCTTATCATTTTTTGATCGAGTTCAGGTAGCGCTCGCGCAAACCACTCTTCTTCCAACCGCGCCAGATGGTGATCCGACAAAATATACGTTTTGTCATCTTTTACAACTCGGTGAAAACGTTTTCAATTTTCTTATCACGCTTTCACTTATTCTCGCGGTTGCGGCGATGGTTTATGGCGGGGCCAGGATTATGGTCGCGGCGGGGGAGCCTGCGAATGTGCAAACGGGAAAATCCGCAATCAAGGCGGCAGTTTTTGGAGTGCTTATTATTTTCGGTTCGGGACTTATTGTTCGTTTTATCATCAGGATTTTGTCCGGCGGGGATATCGAGCCGTGGACTAAATTAACCTGTGTTCCAACGCTTTAGTGAAACATATTACTTACTTTTTACTTCAGGTTTCTCTTTTGCCGTTTTCTTTGCGTAGGGTTTTTGCTGTAGGAAGCGGGAGTGATCAGCCAGGGAGTGGACGAGCTCCTGGAGATCCAGCCGCAGACTCGATTATAGAATTTAAGTCCCCGACCGAGAACGAAGATTTGCTTTGTTTTATAGACCATATAGCTAATGTTTTTGCGTTTCAGATCGCACCAATTATTGTTGTGACCATGATTCTTTATGGGGCATTTCGCATGCTTACGGCGGCCGGTGATCCAGAGGCGTTTGCGGTCGGCAAGAAAACTATCGTGTACAGCGTTCTAGGTTATATTATTGTGCTTCTTATCGCAGGGGTCGTTGATATCAGGATGCTTTTCAACGACATTTTTGATGGCAATACTCAAGCTCTAGATTGTAGGAGTTGAAAAATCTTTTAATTTTTCTATACTTATTACTAGAGACTTAAAAGGTCGTTTTTACTACCCTAATCATTTATGAACACTATTAAATCGAAACTTTTAGGGATTGCTTTAGGGGCTTCGACCGCATTACCGCTTGCGGTGTTCGCTCAAGCTTCTCCCGAGAACGAGACAACTCCTGTCGCGGCTTGCACAACCTTAGCGACGTGTCTTACGAAGATTCAAAGAATCAACAACTTCGCGTTTTCAGTTCTTCTTGTTGTTGCGGTTGGTTTCATTATTTACGCAGCCTTTCTTTACCTTGGGGCAACGGGAGACGAAGAGAAACTCAAGAAGGCGAAGACAATGATTATCTACGCGGCGGTTGCTGTTGGCGTAGCGGTTCTTGCTCAGACTATTGTTTACGGCATTAAGGGAATTGTTGGAGGAATTTAATTTTGTGTTTTAGAAATCAAAAACCCTCGCCACTAATGGCGAGGGTTTTGGTTTAGATCTTATTATCTAAACCCTAGTACATATATGCCGCAATCGTTACTTTCTTTCCAGTTGGTCCCCAAAACCTCACAACGGGCCGTCTTTCACCAAAGCAGTCGTTGATGTTCCATATCGTTCCATCCTCGAATTCCACCTTTGTTCCCTCTGGTCCCCAGAAGAAGTAATCAGTTCGTGGGGGAACGTCTTTGTTCCACCTTGTTTTTTGATTTTCTCCCAGGAGCGTTACTTTGGTTTCCAGGATCTTTTTCGCTTTTGGTGACACTGGAGTAGGGGCGCATCCTTCGGATGAGAGTGGGGGTCTTTCTGTAATAGATGTTGTCGATACCGACTTTTCTGTTTCTTTATTTTTAACCTTTGTTGGTATGACGAACAGCAGAAATCCCGCGATGCCCATACATAGGAATATTACTAGAAGTGTCGTATGAGTTTTATCAGAGAACGGTTTGTTGTTTGGTGTTTTTGATGTCTCACCCGACGTTTCTCCGTTTGTCATACGTTACCACCTCCTTTCTGTTGCTGACCACCGACTTTTCTTTTTAGGTGATCGTAAGCGGTAAATGCTCCAGCGATCTGACCGACAAGTCTTTTGTCCTGATCGCTAATTCCCGTGATATTAATGTTGATTTCTTCAACATCTAATTTTCCAGGAATCTTGCCTCTATCTGCCTGAAACCGCGCTGTCGTTTTGTCGAAAGTCGCAGTCGGATCGAGTCTCTTGACCTTTTTGAAGCTCTCGATAATTAAATCTCTTTCGATTGCTTCCGCTTCGCTGTCCATTTTTTCTTTCGCTACATTCTGAGCGGATTCTATCCATTTTCCGGTTCCTTCGATTTTGACATTGAGCCGTTTTAGAACCACTCCGAAGCCGGGGATCTCCTCTGACCCTTCACCCTTTTTTACGATTTCAATTACTTTTTTTCTTTCCTCTAAGATCTTTATAAGGTCAGGAAGTTTTTTAAGATCATTGTCTAATTCTTCCTTTACCTTCGACCAATTTTCTCCAAATTGTTTCTTCTCATATTCGTTGGGAGGAATTTTGTCGAAGTATTTGAAAAGAATCGGTGTTGGAATGTCGGAAGGAATCTTGGAGAGTTTTTCTCCGAGAATTCTTTTCACAAGGACCGCGACCGCGTCTTCTCTTGATTTCAGAGCATCGAGTCCGGTTTTTGGTCCTTCTCCATCAGCTTGAATCCAAAAACTAATTCGTTCTTGGACAAGACCCCTTAGGATGTCTTCCACCCCTTTTTTACCGCCTGTTAGCTGAAACTCCCATAGACTTCTCCATAAATTCTCGTTTGGCACGTAGGTAAGACTTACTATCACTTTTATTGGCGCATGGTCGCCCGGCACCATTCCCTCGACCATAATGTCGATATTTTGTTTTTCGACTTCAATTGGGATGTAGTCGTAAAGAATTCCTCTTAAGAAAAAGAGGCGTAGCCCTCTCTTTTTCACTTTCTGGGCCCGTTCAGGGTCTCCATAGAACGTTACGAGAGCTGCGGTTGCTGGTTTCGCTGGAATGTTTCTCAGATCGTGGAGAAGCCATAGTCCCACCAGAGCTATAAGAGCTAAGATCGCGCCAAGTGCTTTACTTGTTGATCCTAGTAAAATCTCTCCAGTTACTACTGCGATCACTACGATTAGAGATAACAATATGATGAGTTTTTTGGTTTTCATAATTACTCTTATCACGTGGCAAACCTCAGCGGTCTGTCACTTGCTTTATAAACTTGTGAACGAACAGTCGACACTGTTCAGTGCCGTAAATCTACCATATTTCTATTGATTTGTCAATTGTCTGTTTTGGCGGTAAACTAGGTTTTGTCGTAGTATTTATAAGGAATTTAAGGGCAGGTGGTGAAATTGGCAGACACGCAAGGTTTAGGACCTTGTGCCGTAAGGCTTGTGGGTTCAAGTCCCACCCTGCCCACTTTGTAGGTACATATCAAAAAACACCGTTTTGAAACGGTGTTTTTTGAATTTCGCCTTTTTAGTACTTTGTACTTTAGTAATAGTAACCGCCGTCTACTTTGAATTTCTTTTTTTCGAAGGTTACTACCATATACCAGCCCCAGGAGACGGTATGATTGTCGGCGCCGACAAAATCGAACCAAATATTTTCAAACGTTTCTCTATCAAGCCAGCGTTCGGGTTCATTTGTCGCGGGATCAACGATAATAAGATTTTTGTCGGTAATACTTACAAGAACGCTGTAGTGGTCGCCGTCTTTATCGAACCAGCCGATCACGATCGGCAGTTTTTCTTCTTTGATGAAACATTCAAGCTCTTTGAATGTTCCGTTTTCTTTCGCGAACACAAAGCCGCCGATTTCTTTCGCGGCTTGAATCATTCCTTCGTGTTCGGTGCCTGCGTCGGTCGTAGCGCTCGCGAGTTTTGTCAGCTGTTCCTCGGAATAATCTTTTCCGAAATGCGACAAAAGAATCTTTAACGATGCCGGACCGCACAGACCAGGACTTTGTTCGAACGGCGTGACGTTTATTTTATTTTCA
>MHIZ01000031.1 GCA_001817765.1 Candidatus Colwellbacteria bacterium RIFCSPLOWO2_02_FULL_44_20b
GGACCCCTGTTTCTGCAAAAAAGAAAGGGGTTTTTATGTACCCAAAAAGTTCCTTAGAAACAAACCTAAAAGAAGGAGTTCCCAAGGGCTTGGAAGGGGGAAGCGCCAAGCCAACAATCGGCAGCCTGATCCCGAGCTTCCTCAAATACGGCCAGTACGAGCTTTCCCTGTCGCCCGCTACCGTCCAGAAATACGAGGAGGGCCTGCGTTGGGCCATCCGCGATATTGGGGACCTAGAGGTCGAATCTATCACCCCAGGGCATTTTACGGAGCTCAAGCAGAAGATTATGGAGCGCGGGGCAGGTGTGTCTCGGGTGTCGTCCATCGTCTTCGCCATGAAGAGCTTTTTGCGGTTCTGCCAGGACGCCATGAACCTAAATGTCTTGGACCCGAAAGAGGTCCGGCCGCCCAAGAGGGTGAGGCGCGAGGTGATATTCCTGAACAACGAAGAGGTCAGGCAGTTCGTGGACAGCATCAAGCTTTATAACACGAGCCAGAAAGTCGCCGGTACCGTTTATATGGGCGGTCTTCGCTTCAGGACGTTGGTCGAGGTGTTGCTCGGGACCGGGATGCGCATCTCCGAAGCCCTATCTCTTGACCGCGACAGCTTGAACTTTGAAAAGGCTGAGGCGAAGATTGTAGGCAAAGGCAACAAAGAGCGGACGGTATTTTTCACGTCCCGGGCGCTCGAATGGATTAAATTCTACCTCAAAGAGCGGAAAGATACTGAGCGGCCGATGTTTGTGACACGAAGATTAAGCCGGTTGAGCAGAGCTGATGTTAGCGAGCTTTTTATCCGGCAGGCGAAAAAGGCGGGGATCAATAAAAAAATAACGCCGCATATTCTGCGGCACACGGTGGCGACGAACCTGCTGTTCAATGGCTGTCCAATTTCACACGTGAAGGAGATCCTGGGTCATGAGCAGCTTGAGACGACGTGCAGGTTTTATCTGGGAGTGAACAAGGAGAAGGCCAAAGAAGCACACGGTCAATTCTTGAGTTTTTGAGCTTCTAGTTTGGTGAAGTCACGGATTCTTAAATTCCCTCTATTGATTTTTTTAGGTCCCCAGTAATCCTGTAAAAGTAGGCGGAGTCCCGCTCAATTTGTGTATCTACTGTTGCAAACAGTATCTGCCTAGCAACCGTTAGTTGCTCTATGTCTTTAATGTAGCAGGGCAACTCTACAGAAAATATAACCCCGAGCGTCCTATTATCTGAGCTCGCTTTCGACCACCAATGCAAAGTCAAATCAGCAAAAACTTTCAAGTGTTTGATGAGGGTTGCTTTCAAGCCTTCCATATTTTTGGCATATAATAATCGCTCGTCCGGCCTCACGATTTTGTTAATGGACACAGCAACAAAGCCTCTTTCCGCCTTAGATGCGTAGTTATCCTCTAGTTGCCGAAACGCCTTTTTCAAATTGCGATGTAGCGAAGCGTCCGTTTTGCCTTCTGGTCTCTTGCACTGTAGCAGTAACCGTTCTGGAGTAAGAACACAAACATCACTTTCCGGCTCAAATTTTATTGTGTATTTACCTAGAGCAAATCGGGAGGCTAACCATAATTCATAGCCAAAATCTCTCGCAAACCTAGAGTCCAGTTTTTCTTCCGTTGTCTTATGAGGGCCTTTGACTAGGCGCGTTAGCCGACCAGACAGGTTTTGGTCATATGGGTAATCTTTCAGTCCCTCCCAGATATCGATTATTTGTCGAGCCTCAAAGATCGCACTAACCATATCCGACTCCATGCCTTGTTCAAGTAATTTTCTTATTTCTTTTTTGTGAAATGATTTAGTAATGAGATCAATATCTCCCCTGTACTTATTGAGTCGGGAGGTGTCGGCGATTTTTACTTTTTGCTGATTAACAATCCATAACAGAGCCTCATCGAACTCGTTTTTTATATCCCTGTATTCCGATGTTTTGTGAGAATAGGGCATAATAGTCCTGGTCGTGCTCAAAAATAACTCGGGCAACTGTTACTTTGAGCGGTAGACGAACTTGATACTCTTTGTAGTTTATGGTATTATGAAAGTGGAGTCCATTCCAAATAAACTGAAGTTCGGCCAGACACCATCCGAAACGTTTATTTCTCCCGAAAGGGTAGGCGGACAGAGAAGTCTACTGCGAGCTAAATGAGATAAACGACTAACCACTCAAAAAGCGGTTGGGAGATTTCATTCTAAGAGATAGCAATATCTTTTGGGGGGATCTCTTAGCCGCTTTTCTGTTTTTTGGTCGATAGCAGAAAGGCAGGGCTGAAGAAAGGAGTAATATGCGACAAATAATTCAAAAATGGCCAAATTACCTGATTTTGGTCAGGCATGGGCAGTCCGTCTACAACGAGGAGCGCGAACTCGTGAATAGAGGCGTAATTGAGACGTACACTAAAAACGTCAAAGAGGTTCGCAGTGCCGATTTGCCCCTATCCGAACTAGGCAAACTGCAGGCCGAGAAAACCGGGTTGTATCTCAAGGAACACTTTCCCAGAATCAACCTGATTTTGAGCTCTCCATTCGAGCGGGCCTATGATACCGCAAGGATTATCGCTAAGCATTTCCCAGAGACGAGATTCGTGCTGGAAGAGCGCGTCCGGGAGAAAGAGTACGGGATAACTGAAGCACTGACGCCCGCGGAACTGAAAAGCCTGTTTCCCTATGAGTACGAGCGGAAGCAAAAAGAGGAAAAATATTATTACCGGCCGCCTGGCGGAGAATCTAGTCCAGATGTTAATTTAAGGATATGGTCGTTTTTAACTACCTTGGTCCGGGAACACGCGAAAATGAATGTCTTGGTGGTAACCCATTCGGTTGTCATGCTCTCTTTTCGTAAACTTTTGGAAAAGTTCAGTGAGCAACAGCTTTCGAAGATCGACAGGGAGGACGCGCTCAAAAATTGCGCCATCATCTCCTACCGCTTTGATCGGGATCTCAAGCCCAAGCCGAAGCTCAAACTCGAATTTTATAACAAAGTCGCTTGAAGGAGAAAACTATGACAAACGAACAATTCATTCCGCCTTTCGCTGTCGTAGTTATTGATTTGATGGATTCGTATTTCTTCGCCGATGTCTTTGATGAATGGCGTTTTTCAGGTATGATTAAAAACGGAAATTAATCCACGGTCTGCACTAAATGCTTGTTAATCCCCATCAAAAAATTCCTCAAAATCGGATTCTGGAGCTTGCGAGAGTTTGCCGTGATTCAAACCAGTAATAATTATCACTAAAATGATCTGGAAATTTCTAAAGAATTTTTACCCAAAAATATTAAGAGCGGTTTTATTACTCTGGTTATTGCTGGCACTTGGTGTGTCCGCTGTTCTGACTTATTCTCAGAAAAGTTCCGGGCAAGGCGAGATTGAAAGCATTAATCAAGATATTGCCGCCAAGCGCTCGGGGTTGGAAAATGCTTTGAAAACCAAAAGGGAAAGCAGAGAGTGTGAAATAAATATTAAAAAGTATAGTGATCTACAGGAAAGCGAAAGGCAGTTGAGAGACAAATACGGAAGCTATATCCCAGTTGATGAGAGACCAGCATCGGGGATAGAATCTTTGCTGATCAGCGCTAATCACACTAACTGCGTTGATATTACTAAAGTATCCGGCTACGATGTGTACAAAACTTTTGAAGCAACAGGCCAGAGAAGAATGGATTATTTAACAACAGTTTCTAAAACATCTGTCCCGGCGCTATTTTTCAATAATATGTTTACTGGTGACTTTTCAGATACGGGATTGCCGTTTACCTACGGCCTGATCGCCTTAGCCGCTCTGGCCGTACCAGTTCGCTTGGCTAATATGATGAGGAAAAAACTTTTTACGTTTACCTCACAGCATATCCGTGATATTGGTGACTTGCCCGCATTTCAAAGAAGCATAGTAATATTTTTATTTATTTTCCTGATTCTATTGGCACTTATTGTAATAAAGATTTTATAGGGCAAAAAATAAAAGGAATTAACTTAAGGCTGGCCGGGTACAGAGGAAAGTCGAACAAGCAGCGGACCAATACCTCCCGGAGAGACAAAGCCAAGAGCCGGAAAGGAACTAACCGATGATCAACAGAAAAGAACTCGAAGAAATGACCAAGACACCGTTCCAAAAGGAGCTAGACCGGATCAACCAATCGATCAAAGAAAAAGGGTTGCCAAACAGCGACTGGGTGAAGAAGTGGGAAGAAAGGAAGAGGAAGCGCAAAGAGCCGGAGCAGAACCAACGCGCGGAAATGAGCGCGGAGCCCAAGACTTCCAACCAAGAACCGCAGATCAAAAAAATGTCACCCGAGGGAAAAGCGGCGTTCAAAGAGTATCTGAAAAAGAGCGACGCGGCTCTTCAAAAATATCAACGGAAGCCGGAGAAAAAGCCGGAACAGAATCAGCGCGCGGAAATGAGCAAGTAGCTTCTGAAAGTGAAATTAAGCGTATCAGCCAAAATGTCCGACCAAAACTCTCAAATCAAAAAACTGACTCCCGCAGGGAGAAAAGCCCTCCTAGAGTATCGGAGGAAAGTCGTACGAGAACCCACCCCGTTCGGATAAGTGTGGCGGCAGTTCGTGGTGTTCGCAGTTTCGGCAGTAGCAGTATAGGTAGCCATATTCGGCGTTAAGAATAGTAGCCAACAGCGTGCCACATACCAAACATTTTTGAAACCTGTGATTCACCGCGGCCCCTTTTCAAATCTCGCAAAGGATTTTGCTCTTTTCGAGACTTGGGTTATTATTAACTTAGAAAAGCAAAAACGGCCCAAAAGGCAGGAAATGCTTTGTTTGGCCACCAGGAATAGTCGCCGGCGGTCGGACCGCTTAATTCAGCGGTTCTGCCGTTGGAGGGGTACTTTACACCCCTCGCGACTCCCCTTCCTGGTGGTCTTTCTAGTATATCACGGGGCAGTTGGGCTACGTCAAGAGCGAGATTGTTGGGGTCAGGTATGAAAAGGACTTATCCACATCCCCACAACAACCATATTCACTTTGGGATGAGGCATGGGAACTTGTTTGACGAGATTGATATTAGTTGTATAATATAGTAAATACGTAAATATTGTAAAAAAACATGGCTTACAATTTTGAGAAATTCCAAGGTCAGAATCAAAGGTACGAAAACAGGATAACTATCACCAGGTCTTTTTCGATCGGGTTACCCCGCAAATTCTACGAGGACAATCTGATAGCGAAAAAGAAATTTGCCGTGCTGTTTTGGGACAAGGATAATAAGGCCATGGGAATTCAGTTCACTGATGATGAAGCGGAAAAAAATAAATTCAAAATTATTCACGGCCAGCATAGTTTTGGCGGCAGTATAGTGGCAAGGAGTTTTTTTCGCGGTTGCAATATTGACTTGGAAAAATATTCCGGGCGGTATGAGTGGGAGAAAGCTAGCCAGGAAGGAGTCGGAGATTTATTCGTAATAAAGTTGAAAGAGCAGCAGAAGAAAAGTTCCGAAAAAGCTAGCGTTTAAATTTGAAAATTTTGCCTAAACCTCGGAAGAGGCACGGCACAAAATCCATTCGCATGCAGAGACGGTCATCCGTCTTGTCCAAGCCATGCGAATGGTCACCACCCGAAAGGGCGGCGGGGCGAGCGGGTGGCCTTTTTTGTGTTCGCAGAAAGGAACTGATCCATGACAGAGACAAACATGCGTAGGGTCTATAGGCTTCTATTGCGGAATATATTTCCAGATATCCTTACAAGAATTAGTAAATGGTCCTTATTATATGCTGATTGGGAGGATATCTATAACCGTAAAATAAACGAGAACTCACAAAATAGCGAACAGGAAATTTTATTTCTGCAGAATACTATATTGTTGTTTCAAAAGCGGTACGAACAAAACAGTATAGATTTAAAAAATATGATGCGGGAAGTCAGGACAGGCGTACAAGAGGCCTGGGACCAGGGGCACGACAGCAGTCAGAACCCCGAGATGGCCGTAAGTTTTATTTTTATGATCAATGGCGGTAAAGAACTTCTACAAGATACCCAAAATCAAGTTACGCAACAAGAAATTTCATCTATAGAGAATTTGGAAGAAACGCCGGGGATTGCGCGAGACGATGATTTAAATACATTGATACGAAAGGGCGACCTTGGCGCAATAAAACAATTAGTGGTGGAAAATACTCCCAAAGAGCCAATCGCTTTAGCCCAAGCATTATACAATACTGGTAACACGGCCGCATGGCAGCATCAAAAATACCAGTTGGCTATCGATTTGTACTTTGTGGGTTTTGATGTACTAGCGGAATATATGCAGACCTTAACTGAAGCGCAAAAGCGGTACCCACGGTCATTATGGTCGTCAATTTTGAACAACATCGGAACTGTCTATAAGAGAATGCGGCAATGGTCAGCCGCGATATCATCTTATCAAGATGCCTATGATATTAACCCGGAGTATGTGGTAGCACTTTTACGCATTGCATTACTTCATGCGTTTATTGGGAACCAGAAAGAGGCAAAAGAATTTTATGATAAATATTTGAATGCCGGCGGTACGTCAGATGAGGCTATGAGAATTATCGTAACAACTGATGAAGGGGGAACAGAACTGAAAGCATTGATTGACCAAGATAAGCCTTTTTAAATTTATTGATGAGCAAGCATCCAAAACTCAAAAAATTTCTCAAAATCGGATTCTGGACGCTGACTGCCGCGGTTTACGCGCTCAGCGCTTTCGCCGCATATTATTATTTCGCCGAGCCGGAATTCGGTTGCGCAACCGCTGACAATGTTCAAATAGTGAGGATCGAGGGCGAGATTCTGCCTTACGACCTCGAAACCGGCGATTCTCCATATACTGTCTCGACTGGCGCGGTAGAGCAGCTGGAAGCGGCAGACTGGAATGAAAACATCCAATACGTCCTCCTGGACATAGACAGTCCAGGCGGGGCCGTCACCGCGTCCGAGGAGATTGTGGCCGCAATCAAGCACGTCAACAAACCAGTCGCCGCCATGATTCGTGGCCAGGGGGCATCCGGCGCTTACTGGATAGCGGCCGGAGCTGATACGATATTTGCCTATCCCACGGCCGATTTAGGGAGCATCGCGGTCAACGGCTCGTATTTGGATTATTCCAAGAAGAATACCGAAGAGGGCATTACTTTCAACGACCTGTCGTCGGGCAAATTCAAGAATATGTTAGACCCGGACAAGCCGCTCACAGCCGAGGAGCGGGCCAATGCCATGGAGATGATTTTACACTCCCATAATTTAATCGTTGCTGACATCGCCAACTTGAGAAACCTGCAGATTGATAAGGTCAAAGCCGTGGCAGACGGCCGTCTCCTGCACCCCGAACAAGCCAAAGAGGCGGGGCTGATTGACAGCATCGGCACCAAATATGACGTTCTGTATTTTATCGCCGAGCAGATTGGCGAGGAGCCCGAATTGTGCGAGCTTGATTTCTCGGAGTACGATGGTTGGCGGTTACCATGATTTCCAAGGAGCGGTTGCAAAAGTTCCGGGACATTTACCGCAAGTCATTCGGGAAGGATATTCTGGAACAGGAAGCTTTGGAAAAAGCGACCCAGTTGGTCAGGCTCATGGAAATTATTTACAAGCCAATGACCAGAGCAGAACTGGATAGTCTGTATAAACGCAGGGAGGCACTGGGGCGAGAGAGAATGGAATTGAAAGAGTAGCTGGGAAAAAAATAAAAGGCGTTGAGTCCAAGGTGGGCCGGGGAATCCGGCCCACCTTTTGCGTTATGCCAGCGCTTTCGTGTACAAACACCCCAGGGTATACCGGTTACAACCCATGAAGCGCTGGCCTGCATGATTGCCCCTCTTGGCAGTTCGTACTATCAGCTTGCCGCCGCATTCCGGGCACTCGTCGCTCCGATCGCCGATAATAATTTTCTCGTTCTCATCGGCAGGTGCGCTCATTACTTCCTGGCCTGGCGCTTCCATCTTGGCGCGCATGTCGAGGTATGCACGATAGCAAGCCTCGGGGTCGTCACCACGCAAGTTCAGCATCAAGCTATTTTCGATGTACCTACCGAGTTCGTCCTTTTTCACGCAGAAGCTGATCTGACAAGACGGGTAGCCGTTCTTGGTATCCATATTTATCACCCCTTTCTAGATTGTTAATGATTAAGCTGACTGTTATCCGGCCGCGCTGGTAATCCACCGCGACCTGCTGGCCCAAATAGAAGCCGTACTGCTCCAAATGCTTGCCCTGCAAGGGCAGGAAGGGAACGGGCAACCCTTGGCTGTCCGTTGAGCGGTAAGTAATTTTCCTGACATTGCTGACTTTCATGATTATTTTGGGCGGCTTGTTTACGATGCCGCCGAACGCTTGAGTCAGCATTAAGCTGCTTTATTATGGGGACCCTAAGTATTCCCTCGACTCGGGCACGCTTAAGAATCCATGAGGAAGGTATTAAGGATTGCGGATGGCGGGCAGGACGGGGTAGGGGGGAGTGCTCCTTCTTTTAAGGGAGGTATATTTTGTAGGATGTATTGGTAAGCTTACCTCTCGTATTTTTGTCTGTTTTCCTCGATTCTCCTGGGGGCGGTGGTTGGAAATTTTTCCAGACCGCAATCAAAAATCCCAGAAAAAAGAATCCCAAATTATTGCCAATTTTTACCAAAGCAACCGCCCGGCACGAGAGGTGGCCGCACGGGTGGTATAAGATTGTGACTTGTCTTACCATTGGAAACAGGGAGAAAATCCAAAATCAAAATACATAAAAACACAAAAATCAGGAACGAGAATTCTTTCCTGCCCTATCCGGTGGAAAGTTGCTCGAAGATAAGCGCGGGCATGCTCGGCAAAGGCATTTTGAAATCTTTGCAAAGCAGGTCTGGACCTGGCGGCAGGCCGATAAAAGGGCAGGTTGTCGCCTCGGAGAATGAAGTTTACGCCGTAAAGTTTGAACCAGTGCCGGGCGAGAAGCCAAAGGTTCTGGTCAAGCTTTTCAACCAGGGGCGGGTCCAAACCCAAGAGATTTATCTTGTCGGTAAGGCCATAAATTTCGGCGTCAGACCTTATCTCCTGTGCAAATGCGGCCGCGCTACGCAAAAACTCTACCATCGGCCCGGCTGTCATGGCTTCTCCTGCAGAACGTGCCTGAGTTTGAGGTATCGTCTGCAAAACATAAATAAAAAAGCCCCGTGGTCCAGGATTCGCTACTGGATCGACAGACTGGCAAAGCTGGAAGAGCTTAAGGCCGGATTGAAGAGAAAACCGCTGATGTACCGAGGCAGAGTCACCACGCGGTTTATGGCTTTTCTCAAAGCCAAGGTTAAGTGGAGTTTCAGCAACGAAGCCGGCCGGGCTATGTTTGGGGAACTGCGTCTTAGGGACGAGCTGGAGTCCCAGAGGATTTAGACCGTCTCCGGGTTGGAGGGGAGCCTTCTCGCGTTTACGTCAAGTTTTTCCAATTTACAAGCCCCTTTTTCCTCCAATTCACTCAATTTTTTTGCTCTTGACCGGATCAGAGTTTTTTGGTATTATCACTCCAGTTCCTCACAATACAATCTCCAATCAACAAAATAATGGCTAGGAGCGGCAAACTTTCCACGACCCACGGACGTTAGACGCCGCCGCTCAACGTTGAGCAAGGTTAGGCCTTCCATGCTACATGCCGCATGGGACTGCTAATTTATTTAGCTTTACGAAGGATTTAACCACCTAAATTTTTCTACGCACCACGCGTAGACGCTTCTTGGGTGGTCAGAATCCTTTTTTTGTTTTTCAACCTCCCCGGAAAGTGGGAGGTTTTTATTGTTACGGTAAGTGCGTTGTTTAAGTCCGTTTGGTTCCGGACTGGTCGTAAAACAACGCCGCCAGTCTGGGACTGAGCGGATTTTAATTTTTAACAAACAAACTTGGCACTCGTGGCGACTGCCCAGCCAAATTTGCGAGAAAGGAAAATAATCAAAAATATTTCAATCGATGCTAAGGTTAATTTCTAACTTTTAACAAATCACAATTCGAATGACAAATGAACTCAACGACCTGGAAGAGGTCAAAAGCCAATGGTTAAAATTCGGCAAAGTCGGTGACTGGCTAAGGGGAACGCTGATTGACGTTCGCGACATGGACAATCAGATGAAGCCCGGCGAAAAAATAAAAATTTACGAATTCCTCGCCCACGATGGATCGTTCCACTTTTTCAAAAAGGTGAACGGCCAAATCGTGATTGACGAGGAACCCACGATTCTGGAAAAGGGCAGTATATGGGCAGTCAGCGGTAAGCCTGGCATCGACAGCCAAATGCGCAGCATAAAGCGCGGCCAAATTTTTGGAATGCTCTTTTCCGCAGAAAAACCAAACGTCAAAAATCCAAGCTACAACAGCACGAAAATTATCAAAGTGCTGGTTGGTGGAGTTGACCCGAAATTCCGCCCAGAGGTAGAAGTTATCGGAGCAGAAAATTAATTACTGTTGCATCAGGCCCCGATAAAATTTGGGGCCGGATGCGGCCATTACTTGGTACCATGGACGATACCCAATCTGAAAACTTAAAGGCCGCGTTTCGCTACTTGGACGAATACGGATTTTCGGTTATTCCAGTCGGGCAAAGCAAGCAGCCGTTGGTGCCGTGGAAGGACTATCAGGAGCGCTACGCCACGCCCGAGGAGGTCGCGAAGTGGTTTAGCGAGTTTCCAGACGCGAATATCGCCATCGTCACCGGCCGCATTTCCAACCTTACCGTGGTTGACGTGGAGAAAGGCGGCAATTTCCACCTGCCACGGACTTTTACTGTTCGGAGCGGAGGGGACGGCAGGCATTTTTATTATCGTTACGCGGAAGGCGTGAATAATAAAGTGCGCGTGCTGGAACGTACCGACATCCGTGGCACGGGCGGCTATGTAGTTGCCGCCCCCTCTTTTCATCAGTCTGGCAAGCGGTATGAAATCATTGACGATTCGCCAATAGCAGAATTCCCCGCCGCGTTTTTCGCTGAGGCCAGACAGCAACAGAGCGGACCGAAAGACTGGACGGTTTTGATGGCTGGCACTGTGCAAGGAAGCCGGAACGAATCGGCGGCCGTTGTGGCGGGAAAGTTCATTCAGTCGTTTGGCTCCTCTCCTGAGGATTTATTTCTTGCATGGCAACTGCTGGCGGCGTGGAATGAACGAAACAAACCACCGCTTCCGGAAGGGGAATTGCGCCAAGTGTTCAAAAGTATTGCGGCAAAAGACGCGGCCGGGACACGAACTGGGTCGAGTGCAAGGGTAGAGGTGGATCAGGCCGACAAGGCAGAAACCAAATGGAGATTTTGGACAATGGGGGAATTCTTGGCACAAGACTTCGGGCCAGAGGAATGGCTTGTCGAATCATTGGTTTTGCAGCCATCAATTGTCGCTCTCTCCGGGAACCCGGGGAATTTCAAGACAACCATCGCCACCCATATAGCCCAGGCCGTGGCGAGGGGCACCCCAGTCTTCGGCCAGTTTGCCACAAAGCAAGGGCCAGTGTTGATGATTGACGAAGAAAATCATCAACGGCATATGCAGAAACGGTTTCTTAACTTCGGCGCGTCGGAGGATGATAATATTTTCTATTTGTCGCACGCGGGGGTGAAGCTTGACCAGCCGGAATCGTGCGAGAGGATTTTGAAAAAAATCAAGGCAGAGGGCATCAAACTTGTAACCCTGGATTCCTTTGTCGATATGCACAGTCAGCAGGAAAATGACGCGGTGCAAATGCAAGTCATCCTCGCTGCGCTGAGGGAGTTTGCCCAGGCGGGGGCCTCGGTCGTTTTCCTCCATCATCCAACCAAGCCAATGGGTTCGAGCGGGTTGAAGACCCATCAATTCTTGCGAGGGTCGTCAAATATTCTGGCCCAGATTGATACGCATTTTCATGTCGAAAAAGAGAAAGATGAAAACCTGCTTGTCATCAGAAATGAAAAAATGCGGGACGCGGGCCAAAAGCGGCCGTTTGAAGTAGAGATCCAAATGGCAGACGTGGGCGGGGAACAAATTCCGCGCGGTTTGGCTTATCTCGATGTTCATGACGATGAAGCCACCAAGGCTGAGCAGGCGTCAGAAGCAGTTGTAAATATTCTTGAAGACGGAAAATTTTTAAGTCGCAAAGCCGTTCACGAGGAACTAAAAGAAGAGTTTGGCAAAATGGCGATTGATAAGGGGATTGGATTGGCAGAGAAACGGGAGCAGATTGAGCGGGTACCAAAAGAAGATTTGCCCACAAATGCCAATGCGCGAGAACATCATTACCGGTCTACACACGTGGAGATAATTGATATTGGGGAAGGCGCTTAAAATGCATCGTCCCACTTTCCTGATTATATATATCTATGGGAAAGTGGGACGATAAGACGATTCACATGCAGGAACCAAAATTCTACAATCTGCTGAAAGTGATGGAGAGGCACGACAAGACCGCGGATGCGAGCGCGCGGGCGGTCCAGCGTTTGAAGGCGGACCAGTCCGCGCTACCGCCCCTACTCGCCAAGTGCGCTGACTATTGGCGTTACGATGAGGAGCTGGCTGGTGAGACAGTCGCCAAATACGTCACTACCTTGAACCGGCTGTTCCGAGACTTGCCGCACGTGCTTTCCCCTGCGGATTTGCGGCTCGACGACATAACCGAGTTGAAGAAGACAATGAAGCAGCGCGGCGTTGGACCGTCCGGCATAAACAGCGCGGTGTTTGCCCTGCGGAAGTTTTTGACGTACTGCCGGGATGTACAAAAGCTCAAGGTTCTCGACCCGAAGGAGATTCAGAAAGCTCGCGAGCTGAGGCGCGAAGTGGTGTACCTTGATAGGCAAGAGCTGATAAGTTTTTTCAGGACCATGAATGTGAAAACAAAGCGCGGTTTGCGAATGAGGACACTCGTTCACGTATTACTCACTACTGGTATGCGTATATCCGAGGCGCTTAGTCTGAATCGGGACGACATCGATTGGGAACGGAAGGAAGCGGTGATAATCGGGAAGGGGAGCAAGCAAAGGACGGTTTACTTCACGGACGAATGTCTCCGGTGGTTGAAGGTGTACCTATCAATGCGTGCAGATGGGAACCACGCGCTATTTGTGACGTTCGGGTCCCGACCAAAGCGTCTCCAGCGCTACGACCTTTCAAAATCGTTCAGGCACTACGCAAGACTTGCGGGGATCAATAAGAGACTGACTCCGAATATCCTGCGGCATACCTTCGGGACCATTTTGATGGAAAACGGCGCCCCGCTCCCGCACATACAAAAATTGCTCGGCCATTCGGATATAAAAACTACCGCAAAGTACTACCTCGGGGCCGATAAGGAAGCAGTAAAAAAATCGCATGAAAGGTACCTGCGCTGAAGCCGGACGAAGTTTGCATATATGGGCTCCAAATGAGATAATAAACTCCGAAAGACTACGAAAATAGAAGAGGCAATCGCCCGCCATGGTAAATACAAACGGCAAAAGAAAAAAAATTCCAAAACTGACGGAGCTTAGGTACGGAGAACTTTTCAGCGGCCCCGGGGGGCTTGCTCTGGGCGCAATGAACGCGGAAGCCGAAAAAAACGGCGCCGCCTATAAAATCGCGCATCAATGGGCAAACGACTATGACAGCGACGCTTGCGCTACCTACCGCCGAAATATCGCCCCTGACAAGCCCGAATCAGTTATATGCGGGGATGTTCGCAAGTTGCGGATAGAATCGCTAGGACCGATAGATATTTTCGCATTCGGCTTCCCCTGCAATGATTTCAGCGTCGTAGGGGAGCAGAAGGGGTTTAATGGCGAATACGGCCCCCTCTACACCTACGGAGTCAAAGTTATCAAACGGTTCGAGCCGAAGTTCTTTGTTGCGGAAAATGTCGGGGGGCTCAGAAGCGCCAATGACGGCAAGGCTTTCTCGAAAATCCTAGAAGACTTGCACCACGCCGGCCGCGGTTATACTGTTACCCCGCATTTATACAAATTCGAAGAGTACGGGGTCCCCCAGAGGCGCCATAGGATTATTATAGTAGGAGTGCGGAGCGACTTGCAGACCGCTTTTCGCATACCTGCACCGACGACGCAGGGCAAATATATAACCGCCAAGGAGGCGATAACCAGTCCCCCTATTTCCAAAGATGCTCCCAATAACCAGCTGACATTTCAGCATCCCAGGGTTATCGAGCGGTTGAAGCACATCAAGCCGGGGCAAAATATTTGGGAGGCAAATGTACCCAGTCACTTGGCTTTAAGGGTTAAGAGCGCTCGAATGAGCCAGATTTACAAGAGGCTGGACACAGTAAGGCCGTCATATACCGTGACAGGAAGCGGCGGCGGCGGGACTCATATATATCATTGGAAGGAACACCGCGCTCTCACAAATAGGGAAAGGGCGAGGTTGCAAACGTTCCCGGACGACTTTGTCTTTGAGGGGAGCAAGGAATCAGTGAGAAAACAAATAGGCATGGCCGTCCCGCCTCGCGCCTCTGAAATAATATTCCGCTCGATTTTATTCATGGTAGCAGGCAAGGCCTATGATTATATAGACCCCAATGGCGCAGGCGCCCGCCCTGAGCTTCTGAGCGACCAGCTGAAACTGCCGTTAAGCCAAGCGCTGAAAAAATGACCGTAGAACAGCAGATTGCTTCTGTGGCCGACATACTGCGCGTGGATGAGGAGACGGCCAGGGTGTTTTTGGACAAGGCGGAAATGGGCGGCGACCTCGACGGCCTCGAGTTTTCGAATTGGCTTGAGGAACGCTTCAAGCCAAATGTGTATTTTCTGGACCAAAATGAATATGCAAAGATGCTCGTTGACGCGCTGAAGATACTGCCCAATGTGGCTGGAACGGACTACGGGTCAAGCAGGCAGCGCGATCTTGCCCAGCTCTGGGCCGATACTACGCGCGGGTACCTGGGCGAGCAGGCGATGGTCAAATTTCTGGATGACAAATTCGGAATTGAAGCCAAGCTAGCGCATGAGCGCGGAAAGCTGGAGGATTTTCTCCCCTTGGATATTTCCGAGGTTCGCGAGCGCGGGAGCGAGTGGAGAAAGCCTGGACTTAGGCTTGGAGTGAAGGCGGTCAAGTTCAACGGAATTTGGATGGACATACCCGGCGACCAATTTGACCATACAGATATACATGCTTTGGTGAAAGTCGGCGTTGGGAGGGAGAGTTTGATTGCATATCTCAAGTCGATAAGCGTATTCAAGGACAAGGTTTTGAAGCAGGGAGAGGCGGCCGGTTCGCTAACCAGCTCGGAGTCTAAAAAGTTGTATGAAGAGTTGCCAGACTTCAAATCTATCCCGGTGTACATATCTGGCTTTGTTCCGAAAAATTCGCATTATAAACCCTTGGCATATTCTGGGCACAAAGGCCGGATACATTACACCGTGACTTCCTGGAATGGGCCAATCAGGCCCGGGGACTTGGATGAAATTAAGAAGCGCGAAGGCTTGCCGCAAGGCGGGAGGGTGAAGTTTTTAGGCATCGGGGATTTTTCTCATGACGCCGGTTACCTTTTCAGCACGGGAAAATTGCTCTGGAGCACGGATGACTGGAAAAAACATTTGAGCGGGCTGTAGCGCGAAATGGCCGACGTATTTTCAAAAGAGAAACGAAGCCAGATAATGTCCCGGATACGCTCGAAAAATACGGACGCGGAGAAGTCCGTTTTTCGGTTCTTGAGGGCCAGCGGAATTTATTTTGTCAGGCATTATGCGAAAGTGCCGGGCCGGCCAGATGTCGCCGTCCCCACGAAACAAAAGGCAGTTTTCATCGATGGAGATTTTTGGCATGGCTGGCGGTTTGCCAGCAAAAAAGCAAAGCTCCCGCGCCGCTATTGGCTGAATAAAATATCGTCAAATATAAAAAGGGATAAAATCAACCGGTTGAAGCTGAAAAATTCTGGGTGGAAAGTTTTGAGAGTTTGGGAGCATGAGCTGAAGCGGGACAAAGAGAAAACTTTTCAAAAAATTGCAAAATTTCTTGCTTGACGCCCCTAGCCAGCGTAGTAAGATACTCCTACAGAAAGTTCTTAATAGTAATATCTTTGTAGAAACACGGGGAAAAGGCGCGCATCTCGTCGCTTATCACCTCCTTTCTAAGGAGTACAACCTTAGTTCTCCGCCTTTGGCGGGGAATAAAGGTCGATTCTGTTTCTGGGTATCAACGCATACTCGGAAACTCAAAAAGTCCCGATCACGTTGCCCTCCGGGGCAATAGCGACGGGCATTCACGCGTACTTATTTCCTACCTGCCCCGTAGCCGTTATCGCAAGATGATGGAATGCGGAAGCCGGTCCTGATATAGCGAAGTCGGAAAGATAATATCAATCCAACCAAGTGGTATCGGGGTCACTATCCAATTGCCAAATCAAAAACCGCCCAAATGGGCGGTTTTTGAATACTTATTATCCTTTCAGCGATTTGTTTTGGTTTCGGTCACCTGGCTTAAGGCGGTTTTATCTCTGTTTGAGCCGATATATATAATTAGTAGCCGTAAATACTCGTCTATCTGTTTTAGTACCTCCTCCGGGGGTTTACTCTCAACCTGCTTGTCTTTTTCAGTGGGGTAGATGCGGAGGGTTGTTATTCGAGCTGTCCCTTTTGCGTCAGATGCAGTTCCTTTCATGCTTCTAGGGCTCTTTTCATGGGCGATTTCTTGATCTCTGTAATCGCTGACATCGTTTTTTAGTCGTCCCACAATTTCTAACAGTTCTTCTCCGGGAATTGAGATGTTTCTCGCTGCGGCATATTTTTTAATATTCTTGGTCAGATCATCATGGGAGTCCAAAGGGCTCCTCTGTGCTTTCCCAAAATAGAATTCGAGAGCCCTGGCAGCCTTGTCCAATAGTATCTTCGCAAACAAATAAAATGACTCGATTTCTAAGTGAAGTATTAGAGTAGAATGACTGTTATTTTCCAAAAGCCGTGATTGTTCAGTACTTAAAGCACCCTCACGATCTTTAAAGGACGTCTGTAAGGCATTCAAAGTTGCGTGGAACTCTGTACCAGCGTTCTTACACCTCTCGAGAATTATCGCGAGAAATTCATAGTATCTCAACACCTTGGAGAAAGAGAACGCGAACATGTTGTTATGTTTCGTAGAGAACCTATCCCTCTCACTATGTATGAACTGTTTCCAAGTGTGCATCCACTTTTTGTTTACATGATTATGCGATTAATTTTAGCATTTTTTATTGTCTGGTACGAGGCACCAACTTCATATTTATTAGCGGTCACTCTGGACAAAATCCTGAAAAGCTGTTATACTCTCGTCTCATGTCAAACACGAGTTCAAACGCTCCCATTCCGTCTCTCACTTTTGACGGACTAGGCATTGCCCCACGGCTGTTGCAGATTTTGGATACTCTGAAATTTACGTCCCCCACACCCATCCAGCACAAATCCATTCCCGTCGCTATCGAGGGCAAAGACATCATTGGTATAGCGCAAACAGGTACAGGCAAGACTTTGGCTTTTGGCGTGCCCATGATCCAGCGCCTCGCCCAGCGAAAGGGCATGGGACTGGTGCTTCTGCCCACTCGCGAACTCGCGATCCAGGTCAATGAACATTTGCAGAAAATCGGCCGCTCTATAGGAATGCGTACTGCGCTTCTCATAGGAGGAGCGTCTATGGGTATGCAGAGGCGCGAGATCAAAGCCCGTCCGCATATCATCATTTCCACCCCGGGACGGCTCATCGATATCTTGCACCAGCGGTTCCTGACCCTCAAAGAGGTAAACGTGGTGGTTTTGGACGAGGCAGACCGGATGCTCGACATTGGTTTTGCCCCGCAGATCAACGAGATACTGAAACTTCTGCCAAAAGATCGGCAGACCATGCTTTTCTCGGCGACCATGCCCCGCGAGATCATCGCGCTTGCGAACCAACATATGCAGCTGCCGCTCCGAGTCGAAGTGGCCCCGTCCGGCACCGCCGCGGAAAAAGTTGAACAGGAATTGATCGTGGTGCGAAAAGACGAGAAGCTTCGGCTCCTGGAAAAATTACTATACGATTATCACGGGTCCGT
>MHIZ01000032.1 GCA_001817765.1 Candidatus Colwellbacteria bacterium RIFCSPLOWO2_02_FULL_44_20b
CCGAGGAAGAGAAAAATATAAGTCCTGTGAAAAAGAGAACGCCGAAAAGTAACTGTTGTTGTCGATGTGTCATAGAATCCCCTTTTTAATCATTCCCTAGTTCTTCTACTACATTTCCCGACGTTCCAATTCTATAAATAATGGAAGTCGGAACCCCGACCTTCGAAGGAGCGTCGGGGCTACTCTCTACCTACTACATACTTTCCCCTAGAACTGCTGCACAAGTTGATAAATTGGAATAATAATCGAAATCGCGATCGTGCCGATAAGACCTCCGATAAAAAGCAACATTGCCGGCTCAAGAAAAGCAACAAGTGTTTTAATGCCCGAATCAATTTCTGATTCGTAAAAATCGGCAAGGCTTTTGAGAATTTCTTCAAGGTGTCCGGCCTTCTCGGAAATCGCGATAAGGTTCACGACCGTTTTAGGGAAAAAAGTCTCACGCCGAAAAGCTTCTCCAATCGTAAGTCCTTTGGTAAGTCCCTCACGGGCGATGCGTAAAAGCGCTTCACGAAGTTCGCGAAGTCCGACTGCTTGCGCCGTAATTTCAAGCGCCGAAAGGATGGGAAGTCCCGCCCGAGTAAGCGAAGAAAAAACCGCGGCAAAGCGCTGAAGCGCGGTCTTAAGAATAACGTTATGCACAACTGGAAGCCGGTTGAATATCTGCATCGCGATCGTATGCCCCACAACAGTTTTTTTCGTAAAAAGATAAATAAACACAACGCCGCCGATACCGATCGGCAAAATAAACCAAATGTACTTTCCGAGAAAAAGACCGACCGCGAAAACAACTCGTGAAAATGTCGGAGGCTCAATACCGCTCGATGTAAAAATTTCAGCAAGCTTCGGCAAGGCGAACACAAGAAGAACGGTAAGAATAATAACGGAGACACAAAGGAGAAGTGCCGGATAAACCATCGCTGAGCGGATCTGATTGCGAAGTTTTTGTTCCTTAGCAAGTGAAACGCTCAAGTCTTCAAACACGCCCTCAAGGTTTCCTGATTCTTCGCCCGCTCGAACAAGATTGACAAAAACCGGCGAGAAATATTTCGGATACCGTAAAAACGTTGAATAAAACGGCTGTCCCTTGCTAAGAGATTCGCGAATCTCGATAAGCAAAGCTTTCATCGCCGGCTTATCAAAATCAGCGATTAAAATATCAATTGCCTTAAAAAGATCCGTACCAACCCGAAGCATTAAGGCAAGATACTTACAAAGAAAAACCTTGTCAGTAACATTGATCGAGGGTGCGAGGACGCTTTTCCACCCATGCTTTTCAGTAATGCCGGCAATTGCTTTAACGGAAATCGGACGAAGTCCGTTCTCCGCCATAAAGTCGAGTACTTCCGCCGGGCCGCTTGCCTCAACATCGTCTTCAGTTACTTTTCCGTCCGGCTGTGCCGCAACGTAATGAAATCTCATTTCCTTCTCTCTATTTTACCCCATTTATAAGAAGAGGTGTGAGTGAAACTGGATAAGTAAAAAGATCAGTAAAAAATAAAAATCTCTTATAAGGAGAAATCGTGAAACCAACCCCCTTCTTCCCCCTATCTAATAAAAAGAGGTGCGGGTGGAACCGATGAAAAAGATAGAAAATTCTTTCTGTTAAGAAATTTGTCTCGCGGGCCGAGCGGGCACGGACTCCGACCGTAGCGTCGGAGGAGCGAGGCCGACTTGCCTGCCTCGGGCAGGGAGCAAGCGGGATTTTCTCGCGAGGAAAATCCATAGCGTAATTTCGTACAGAAAGAATTCTCTACCTATTCTCGAATCACACGCAACACCTCTTCGAGCGTCGTCATTCCTTTTTCCACCTTCCGGATCCCATCTTCAAACATAGTAATCATCCCCTGTCCGCGAGCGACAGTTCGTAAAGCATCAAGAGAAAAATCAGGATTTATGATAATTTTCCGAACATCTTCATTAACATTTAATGTTTCAAAAATACCCATACGTCCGGCATATCCGCTTCCATTACATACCGAGCACCCCTTGCCCTTATAAAGCGTCTCCGGAATTTTTACATAATTTTCAACGCCAAGTTTTTTAACTTGAACTTTGAGAGCGGCAGTTACTTCTTCCGGCGCTGGATAAGAAATAATACAATTCGTGCAAATACGGCGAACAAGACGTTGAGCAATAAGAACATTCAAAACCGCTGATACGAGAAACGGCGGTATCTTCATATCGACAAAACGAGGAATCGCCGTTGGCGCGTCATTCGTGTGAAGCGATGAAAGAACCAAGTGTCCGGTCAAAGCCGCTTGCACGGAGATTTCTGCCGTCTCTTCATCACGAATCTCACCAACCATAATAATATTCGGATCTTGTCGGAGAAATGCCCGCAACCCGCTCGCAAAGTTAATACCCGCGAGTGTATTTACCTGAGTCTGGTTAACATACGCAATATCATATTCAATAGGGTCCTCAATCGTCACGATATTAACCTGCGGTCGATTAAGTTTTCCAAGCACAGCATACAGCGTCGTTGTTTTTCCGGAACCGGTCGGGCCGCAGACAAGAAACATTCCGTAACTCTTCTTAATGTTCTCTTCGATAATTTTTATAGTGTCATCAAGCATACCGAGTTCCGCGAATGAAAGGGGCCGATCCGCCCCGGTAAGCAAACGCATTTCAACCTTTTCTCCGTAAAAAGTTGGCATAATCGAAACGCGTATATCAACCTGGTCGGTTCCCACCTTGTAACGAAAACGTCCGTCTTGCGGTTTCGAGTGCTCGTCAATCTTCATACCGCTCAAGAGCTTAAGCCGCGCGACAATCGCGGGAAATACTTCTTTCCGAACACGAACAATTTCATAAAGGATGCCGTCAACTCGATAACGAATAAGAACAAGATCGTTAAAAATCTCGAGGTGGATGTCCGAAGCGCGAAGAGAGATCGCGTACGAAACAATATTGTCGACGATCGAGACAATCGGCACCTCTTCTGCTTTTTCTTCTTCCCCTTGCGCCTGGCTTTTAAGCGAGGCAAGTACATGCTCTTCAATGAGCTTTTGGAAATTTTCTGACGACTGTCTACCGTAAAGAGAAAAGCCCTTATTCAGATCGTTTGCCGAAGCAAGAAACGAATTGATTTGGGCTTTAAGGTAACGTTCAAGATACTCAACGGTCTCAAGATCGCTCGGATCTTCCATTGCGACATCAACCGAATTGTCGCCCTCCCGCTTAAATGCAATAACTCGCCGCCGCCGGCTGAGCTCTTCAGGAAGAATACTAAGAGTTTCAAGATCAATCCCCCGACGTTCAAGATCAGCTTTCTGAACATTAAAATATTTTACAAGAAGATCCTCAAAATACTCCCGTGTAATAAGTCCACGTGAAATAAGAGTATCAGAAAGACTCTGATGAAAACGTTCAGCCTCTTGGGCGATCGCATCAAAAGCATCGCCCGCCATAAGGCTTTCGCCCACAAGAAGTTCTCGTAATTTTTGTGGTGGTATCTCAAGCATAAAAAGAATTCAAAGATTAATCCCTACTACCTACTACTCACTACATACTACTCACTCGTTACATTAGTTTTCCAAAACCCATAAGCGACCAAAACCCGGTGTGCGAAAACCAGAACTCATTAAGAAGTATAACAAAGAGTGCGACAGGGAGCCAAAAATGATAAAACGGCAACCGATCAGTCCGATTGGCAATAAAAGCGTGAATAATATGGAAAAAGAAGTAAGCAACAAATACCGCGACAAGATAAACAAGCCATCCAGGATGTCCGAGAAGGAATAAAGAAAGTGCTAAAAAATACGGCTCCTCCGGTTCAAAAAAACGCTCATCGTATTTCCGGTTAAGAAATTTCGCGGCAAAGAAAAAAATAACTCCCGCCAAAAAAGAAACAATATAGGGAACAAAAATCCGAAACCCAACATACTGAAGGAAATATGCGATTTCCCGATACGGTGGCAAAAGGTACCGGCCCTGCAAGTCGATGAGCCAAGCAAAATAGACAAGAGACGCCTGGTAAACAAGCCACGCAAGTAC
Organism: Candidatus Colwellbacteria bacterium RIFCSPLOWO2_02_FULL_44_20b; assembly: GCA_001817765.1. Lineage (GTDB taxonomy): Bacteria > Patescibacteriota > Minisyncoccia > UBA6257 > Colwellbacteraceae > O2-12-FULL-44-13. The sequence continues at coordinate 4,000 of MHIZ01000032.1, forward strand.
AATAAGAAAAATACTTGTAAGAAGTATGTGTTTCCTGCGAATAAAAAAGGAACGCCCTACTAAAAAGTAGGACGCTCCTAGAATCACAACAATAATACCAACAAGGAAATAGAACACGACGCTCGAACTAAAGACTTAATCCCGGAGCAGTACCAGTCTCGTAGTAACAAGTCTCTTCGATGTAGGTTGTACACGTATTTTTATCTCCTCCGTCAGTTGTCATCATCGCCTTAAATTTACTGCTCTCTAATCGCCCATTAAGTTCAAATATATCTTTAACATCATCTCCTTTATAGGCGTACTGGTATGTAGCGTCATTCTTAGGATCCCGTGGATAAGTAGGTAACGGTGATCCCCCTGTAATACCAGTATCTAGATTAATTGGAACCCAAGCAGTAGTGCCGTTCACTGTATAAATATTTCGAATACCACAGGCAACACCAAAACCGCATGTGGCGTTATTCGTACTATACGGTCCGGCAGTAAATGCTGGGTTGGCGTTATCAGTTGCGTACAGAGCAAGCGCACTCTTCACGCTGTCCAAGTCGCTCAGCCGCTGCGTATCCCGTGCTTGCCGCAAGAGTTCAGCTGGATTTAGAACAATCGCCGTTGCGCTCGCTAAAATCGCGAGAATTCCGATCACGATAAGAAGTTCCAAAAGGGTGAAACCCTTCTTGCCCCGAGTTTCATCGAGAGGAAGCAACGTAAAACCTTTTTTCTGTATCTGCATAGTTAATAAATTTAGTAAGACCTTTAGTTATTTTTATATTAGAAAAAGTGTGCAAAGACCTTTTTGCTGTACTAATCATACCAAGCGCATCCCCTATAAATCAATGATGCTCTATTCTCCTGTGGATAATCCTTATGTCTACTACCTTCTACATTCTACTTTCTACATACTGTACCCGATCACATTCCCCCGACAATCGCTTTCACTTTCTGAACAATTTCTTCAATCGACGTTTTTGCTTTTATAAAATATTCGAGAGCGCCAAGGCTTTTCCCTCGAGCAACATCGTCTTCCTGCCCAAGATTTGTCATAACAACAATCGGCCCGGTTTGAAGACTGGGCTCTTGTTGAACAAGTCCCATAACTTCAAAACCCGACTTTTTCGGAAGAATAATATCGAGGATAGTAAGATGCGGTTTCTCAAGACGCATAATTTCAAGCGCCCGATCCCCGTCTTCCGCGAGAAGAACGTGAAAACCCTCCTTCACGAGCCGTCGCTCTAAAAGCGCCGACAAAAATCGGTCATCCTCGACAACCAAAACTTTTTTCGCTCCTATTTCAACCATACAACGTATATAATAGCGCTTTCATATAGAAATGAAAATAAACCCTACGTACATAATAAATAAAAACAGGGCCCCTCATAAAAATCCGAAGTTAAAATTCTCCTCCCCCACCACCCACAAACTAAATCATTCCTGTCCTTTTAAGTAGAAGCTTTCGGACTCAGCCGTAGCCCAATCCCTAATCCTTCACCCCTACACAAAAGGTCATCCCTGAAGTCCGTACAGCACTTCTCGAAGGCACCAAAAGATTGGTCTTTTTCTGAAAGAAAAAGTTTTGGTGCCGAGAGTTACCATTAGTAACCACCAATAAAGAATTACTTCTGTGTCTCGTACAGCAACTTTCGGAGACGGCACCAGATTGGTTCCCGCCAAAGGCGGGATGGTGCCGTCGAAAACGTAGGTTGCGGCATGCCGCTGGAGCATACCGACAACCGATGCTGATAGAGACAAGAAAGTAATTCTGACAAAACCTTTTTAGTTGACCCAAGCCAGTCGAGACTTAAAGCTCCTCGACCAACACTTTCTGAGATCGACTTCTTTTTTCTAGTGTAATTGTTCCACGCACAGCTTCCGCTACACGTGCCTTGTTACGACTTAGCCCATGTCACCGAACTTACCCTAATCCACTAAAAAGCAGACATCGGGTATTCCCGGCTCCCTTGGCTTGACGGGCAAATATCTTCCGCAAAACTCGGAATTGATGTTCCCACCGCACGGACGGATTTCCCGTATGCGGCGAGCTCAATGCATCTGTTGTTTAAGCTTATAGATTCTCTGAAGTCCGTCGGTTGTGAGATGTTCGTTTTTCTCTATCCGTCTCATCAAATCGCAAAAGATTTTGAAATCTTTCTGTTTCGAAAGAAGTTTCAACTGATGCGCCGTAAAGAAAGGAATAATGATTTCTTTAAGCTCACGTCGGTTGAATACTTCATATCGGTAACAATTTTGATGATTCTTACGAACATCCTTCTGATAATAGACACTTCCGCATCCAAAATAATCTCGAAGTGCGTAGAGAACATCCTTATCTTTTTCGATGAGCTTGATGTAAAATCGCGGCTCAATTCGTGTTCTTCGTACACGTTCCGTAGAGTCCTTAAGATTACGGACGAAAGCAGTAAAACTACCTTCACCGTCTACTAACCCGACAATATAATCTTCGCTTAACTGCATTGAGTGAGTTCCTTCCCCGCCCTGGGCGGGTACTATGACTCAGCTGACTTCTGACGCTGCGTCAGTTTTATTGTATCTCGATTTCCCAATCGAGAACAGCCATCAGATCTCCACAGGTCAGTTATATAACTTTTCCTTACATTCCTATGAACGGCTTGTCCTTGATCTTCACTATGCTCACTGCCAATCATAGCTCGATCGCCGTTTTTGTTTCATAGGACTGTAATTTGCTTCAAGATCCTCCATCCACGATCCTCGCGAATCGGGACTATCTCTTAGCTACGCTCCAACGACGAATTGGAGGGACCGATTTAAACGGTCTAGTCGTATAACCTGCTGCGCGCTTTTATCGTGAGTACAAGACTCGAGAACGTATTCACCGCAGTATAGCTGACCTGCGATTACTAGTGATTCCGGCTTCATGAGGGCGAATTTCAGCCCTCAATCTGAACTGAGGCCACTTTTTAGGGATTAGCTCCACCTTACGGTTTGGCAACCCTCTGTTGTGACCATTGTAGCATGAGTGTGGCCCAGGATATCGGAGGGACATGCTGATTTGACGTCGTCCGCGCTTCCTCCTCGAAAAACGAGGTAGTCTCCTGTGACACATATAACACAGGACACGGGTTGCGCTCGTTACCCCACTTAAGGGAACATCTCAAGACACGAGCTGACGACAACCATGCATCACCTGTCCTAGTGGTCCTTGAGAGAGGGCCAACCTTTCGGTCAGCTTTCCACTAAGATTTCTAACCCTGGTAAGGTTCTTCGTTCTGTATCGAATTAAACCTCATGCTCCACCACTTGTGCGAGTCTCCGTCTATTCCTTTGAGTTTTAAGCTTGCGCTCGTACTTCCCAGGCGGCCGGCTTAACGCGTTAGCTACGCCACTTCGAGGGTCGATACTCGAAACAGCTAGCCGGCATCGTTTAGGGCGTGGACTACAAGGGTATCTAATCCTTTTTGCTCCCCACGCTTTCGTGCCTCAGGGTCAGGAATGCGCCAGTGTGCCGCCTTCGCCTCTGGTATTCCGCACGATATCAACGGATTTCACCCCTACACCGTGCGTTCTACACACCTCTCGCATCCTCAAGTCATGCCGTATCCACCGCAAGCTCACCGTTAAGCGGTGAGGTTTGACAATAGACGCACATGACCCCCTACGCACCCTTTACGCCCAATAAATCCGGATAACGCTTGGGGTCTCTGTATTACCGCTGCTGCTGGCACAGAGTTAGCAACCCCTTATTCCATAGGTAACGTCAAACCACGTAAACGTGGCCTTCCTCCCTATGAAAAGCAGTTTACAATCCGAAGACCTTCTTCCTGCACGCGGCGTCGCTCGATCAGGCTTTCGCCCATTGTCGAATATTCTCGACTGCTGCCACCCGTAGGTGTACGGACCGTGTCTCAGTTCCGTCGTTGAGGATCAGCCTCTCAGCCCCCCTACTGGTCATAGCCTTGGTAAGCCATTACCTTACCAACTAGCTGATCAGACCTAGGCCCCTCCAAAAGTGATTCATCTTGCGATGATCTTTAAATGCGAATGACATATGTCCCCGCATTGCTATGGGGTATTACCTCGCCTTTCGGCAAGCTATGCCCCGCTTAAGGGTAGGTTACCATGGTGTTACTAACTCGTTCGCCGCTACCTCATTCCATGTTGTATTGCTACAACACGGAATAAAGACGCACGACTTGCATGCCTTATCCACGCCGCCAGCGTTCATCCTGAACCAGGATCAAATTCTCTGGTATATCTAACAGTTCAAGCTCCCAGCTGGTCAGCTCAAACTATTAGATGAAATAGACTTGGGACAACTAAAAAAACTTTGTCGTAGTTATAGAACCCATCTCAAAAGTATCGTGGAGTCGCGTTGCTGTCTAGGTTTTGTCGGCCGGCGAGGCGCGACGAGGAGATAGTAGCCTGTGCTACAGCTCCGAGGAGCAACGAAGTCGGAGACAAAACTAGACGCAACCAGTTCGGGATATGAGCTAATTTTCAACACCTCTACGTCGCTCGCCCGCCTTGTCTCGGCGAGACAGGTCGTCAACGTACCACAAGGTACAGTCTCCTCCTTGCCTCTTGATGTATTGAAAAATTTGCTCATAGCGCGGCTCACGGTATTTTTGAGATGGGTTCTAAATAAAAACCTCCAGTTATCAAGGTGCGAAACCATAATAGATAAAAGGAAAAGGCTTGTCAAACAAAAGCTATGACTTTACAGGCAAGCCCTTGGATGCTAGGATACCCGGGATATGAAACAAGACATTCATCCGCAATATCATACAAAGGCTGAAATTCGCTGTTCCTGCGGCAAGGTTTTCACCGTTGGTTCAACAGAGGAGAAAATGGAAGTTGAAATCTGTTCAAACTGCCATCCGTTCTTCACGGGCAAAGAAAAACTTCTCGATATTGCTGGTCGCGTTGAAAAATTCAAGGCGCGCGTTGCCGCGAAAAAGACCGAGGTTAAATCAAAAAAGGAAAAGAAAGCCGTAAAAAAAGAAAAGAAGATCGCGGACAAAAAAGAGGCGTAGGAATTCCATTTAGTAAAACTACTTGATACGCTTAAGGTATTAAGTAATTTTTTATTAGATACAAATGAGTAACAAAGTTATTCTTGAAATCAGAGCAGGGGTCGGAGGGGACGAAGCCGCAATTTTCGCGGGCGATCTCGCTCGTATGTACCAACGCTACGCCGTAAACCGCGGCTGGGGATTTAAGATTGTTGATTCAAACGAAACATCGCTCCGTGGATATAAAAGTTTCGTCGCGCAAATAACATCGGTGAATCCGGGCGAAATATACAAAGACTTAAAACAAGAATCCGGCGTTCACCGCGTTCAGCGTATTCCGGACACGGAACGATCCGGACGCGTACATACTTCAACCGCCTCTGTTGCTATTCTACCGGAGGTAGAAGCAAAAGAAGTTCAGGTTAACGAGAACGATCTTGAAGTAACATTCTCTCGCGCGGGCGGTCCCGGCGGCCAAAACGTCAACAAAGTTGAAACTGCGGTTCGTATTCTCCATAAACCAACGGGAATCGTAATCTCTTCCCGAGCCGAACGATCGCAATACGCGAATCGTGAGGCCGCGATGGATATTCTTCGAGCAAAGCTATATGAAGCCCAACGTGAAGCCGAAGAGAAAAAACTGGGATCAAACCGCCGGGAACAAATCGGTTCTGGCGACCGTTCTGAAAAAATCCGCACCTACAACTTCCCTGAAGATAGAATTACGGATCACAGGATCGGCAAAAAATTCCATAATATAGAAAAAATTATGGAGGGCAATCTTGACCCAATTGTGAAATCTTTTCAAAAGATTTCGTCTTGAGCGTAATCAAAAGATAAAAGCATTTCAAAAAAGCGAACACGCGCAGTGAGAACTTCTCTCCCTTTCTGCTTCCTACTTATAACTTCTAAGATGTAATCAGATTTATATCTTTTTGGAAACTGTCAGCACGGTCAACAACCGGCTCTCCGTACGCCCATCGATAGGTGTGCCACCTACTACCGGCATAATATTTCGCCGCCGCGCATCGTTCACGCAACCGTTGCGAATCACTGTCGAGTTTACTGTACTCAATGCACGAAGCTGAATCGTACGCGTCTCTAAGATAAAGTGCCGTCGCGATAAACGCGTCCGCGTTCCGCCACGGTGAAGGAGGACGACTGCCAGTCGCCTGCGTTACCCGATCACGATAAATATTCCACGTTGAGGGAATAAATTGCGCGGGGCCCATAGCGCCTCCGTACGCGCCGTCAGCATTCGCGCAGGACACAAGCATTTCATCGGGATTAAGACCGAGTTCTTTTGTAATTTCGAGAAAAATAGGAATATCGCGTGTTGGATGCATTGCTGTTCTGTAATTACAGCGACCAACATTCTGTCCAAGAGCCGATTCACGATCTAGGACCGCAAGGACCATAGCCGCTCGAATACCTGTCACGTCTTCTGCTATTTTCGCGAACTGGTACGCCTGTTCGAAACTGAGCTCTCCTCCTCCAAGAAGTTCGAAAATTCTGCTCCGAATTTGCGCGGCTGTCTTCTCAGTTTCTTTTAAAAGCTCCTTGTATTTTGACTCTTGCCCCTTTGTTGTCGCGAGAATAGTATCTTTTTCCTTCTTTGTTAGTTCAACTGCGCGCCGCTGAGCATCCTGATATTCCTTAAGCGCCTGCGCGTCAGCCCGCTTCAGTCCAAGAACTTCTTTTTGATCAGTAAGCTCGGTTTTAAGATCAGTAAGTTCGCCGAGCGACACACGAACGGTTTCTTGGACAACAGCTAGGTCATTAAGATTTCCAAAAAAATCAGAGATCTGTTGGCTCCGAAGCAAAATCTCAATGAGACTCGTATCTTCGCTTTCGTAAATAGTTTGAAGTGATTTTGAAAGCGCCGCTTTCCGAGCGTCAATATTAATCTCCGTCACGACAATTCTGTCTGATGTCGCCGCAATTTCCGAATCAAGCTTGTCGAGTGATAAACTGACAGATTTAATCTGAAGATTAATCTTCGAAATCTTCGCGTTTAATTGTTTGATTTCTGAAGAAAGACTGACACCCTGACGTTTGTAAACTTCGATAGTTTTCTCGTACTCAGCCATTTGGCGCTCAAGATCGTCAAGTTGTTGTTGAAGCACCTCTCGCTCTTGAAGCGCGGTACTTGTTGTTTGTGCTTGAGTGCCAAGACTACCGATAGGAGCGTACACGGGGTTTAAAAAGAAAAGGAGAAGAAAAATAAATGGAAGGACTTTAAAAAGGCGAGGCAATGAAAAACTTCGGCGCGGTTCATAACTTAAATTAACCCGCCGAGGCAAGGAATCAAAAGAATGAAATGGAAGACGCTTTCGAGAAGTAACGTCAACAAGAATCTTTGGTCGTGGTCGTTGGAACATAAGAGAAGTTCCTACAATAAGAGAACTTCTTTAAGTATAACGTAAAAACGTAAGAAAAAGTTATTTAGTAGCCTTAGGAGTTGAGGCCTCAGAAGAAGATTCCTTTGCTTCTTTTTCTTGTGCTCGTTCCGCCTTCTTTTCCTCGGTTTCAACTGCGACACCTTCAATTTGCGCGCTTTCGTCGATAACCGGCACTTCTTCTTCAACTTTTACTTCAGAAGCGGTAACAACCACGGTCCCTGGACTGACAAGAATCTCAAATTTTCCGGAAGGAAGATCTTTAACGTAAACACTCTGACCAATGTCTGTGAGAACAGACAAGTTAACCTCAAGATGATGAGGAATATCCGCGGGCAACGCACGAATTTCAACCTGGTCCATTGCCTTTGTAAGCACAGCTCCTTTTTCTTTAACTGCCGGCGCCTCGCCGATGAAAACAATAGGAACTTGAAGTTCGATCTCTTCATCTGCTCGAAACTGATAGAAATCAATATTTAAAAATTCTCCCGAAATTGAGTCGCGCTGGACGTCGTAAATCAAAACCGGATGCGGCTTTCCATCAATCATGACATTGATAATCGTGTTCTCCCCCGCCTCTCGGAATGCTTTTAAAAACTCCTGTCGGGACAGGCTAAGATGAAGATTTTGAATTCCTCTGCCATAAAGCTCGGCCGGAACAAACCCCTTTTTACGAAGCTGTTTC
>MHIZ01000033.1 GCA_001817765.1 Candidatus Colwellbacteria bacterium RIFCSPLOWO2_02_FULL_44_20b
GAATGTTGAGGCGGCTCAAGCACTTCAAGCAGGCAATCAAGAAAAGTTCGTTGAAGAACAAACAAAGTTCTACCAAGGGCTTAAAAAGGAAGATTGGTCTAAGCTTCCTATGAATCAAATTATTGAACAGAAACTCCCGGGCATTGAAAAAGAGAAACTCAACCTTGCTTTTTCTGGTGTTATGTCGGCCCTTACGAAGGATCCAGCAAACATTAATAGAGTTGCTGCGATTATTAAACCAAAAAATCTTGATACATTCGGAGACCTTGCTGCTCTCTACACAAGTCCTGACACAAGTCCTGATCTTAAAATAACAAATGTTGTTGATGTTGAAGGAAAGATTGTTTATGACGTGTTGATAGAAGAAGCTCGCAAGAAGCCGAGTGAGTATTTTATTCATGAAGAAACCGTACCTTTAAAGAAGGCCCTTGAGATGTACCAAGAAGTTCAGAAGAAAAAGGATGATCCGAAAGAAAAAGATAGTATTGCGTTTAAACAACTTAAAAAACAGAGTGAAAAAATTATCCAGAATGTTGTTGATTCAATCAAGCGTGGAGATCCGACGAAGAAAGGCGTTCGGGCTCTTAAAAAGTTTTACGACAAACGAGAGTTGGGTGAGTATCGAGAGGAGATTGAAATAAAGGCATAATAAAAATGCTTAATATTCCACGACAAAAAGTTTTAGAACGATGGGACGAACTTCCTTTATCTATTCGAGAGGCGCTTTTTTCCGAAGAATATGATGACGCGCTCGAACGAATTGGAGAAGGAAATTCTCTTAATGAAGAACAGGCAGAATTTCTTTATACAGACGTCGGGGATGTTTTGCGCGGGTTTTTAAAACCAACAGAGCTTCCGAAGATGCTTGAGGAGGATCTTCATATTCCTCCGGATATCGCAACGCTTATTAGTGAGGAGGTTCGTATTAAAATTTTTGATCCGCTTGGAAGTGAGTTAACGAATGTCTACAAGCCGTTTTCTTCGACTTCTTCATCTTTTTCTTCAAAAGCAACGCCTTTCATTCTTCACAAACACGAAGAGGTTGTTCCAATGGAGGGCGCGCATCCTTCAGCTGAGTTTGAGCGGCCGGTGTTTTATAAAGAACACACATTTCAAGGAACACAGCCAAGTTTTGAAGAACCATCTGTTACCGCGCGCCTTGAAATAGGAGGAACTCCCATAATTTCCGAGAAAGAAGAACCGAAATCGGTTGAGACGCCCCGCGAACAGGAACGAGTTGTCCATTACTCAGAGCTTCGGACTCCGCTTAATCCCTTTGGAGGACAACAATCCTCGAAAAATGTTTTAGATCTCAGTAAGAAAAAAGATAAAACCAGCGAGGACGGCGGGCCTCATCTTGAAGGAAATGTCGTCGACTTAAGTTAATATGCAATTTCAGGTCCCTCAATTCATTGAAACTGAAGACAAGCTTATCGGACCTCTCAATCTTAAGCAGTTTTTGGCTCTTGGCGGCGTTGCCTTCGTTATTTTTATGCTTTTTCTCTTTCTTGACTTCACGCTTTGGCTTCCTGTTGCTTTTACTCTTGGAATCATAGGGACGGCCTCGGTTCTTTTTAAGGTCAACGGGCGACCGATGACTGTGTTCCTTTTTTCTCTTTTTAATTATTATTGGAATCCGCAACTTTATTTATGGAAACCTTCGCAGCCACCGGCAGACGCGCTTAAACTTTACCAATTGCCAAAAATTCCTTCATCAACTTCACGCGGACCGCTTACCGGCAATATTAAGGCTTTGTGGAATATGCTTCTTACAACTAAAGAAACCATCACGCGTCGGGAGTCGCCACTTCAATCCCACCCTTCACCTATTCGGCAACCGTGGGCGCGCACAGAGTTTCAGGGAGCTTATCGAGCGGCACTTCAACAGCGCGCCGCGCGACACGTCGACTACCGAAAAGCATAGTTTCGTCATACAATTATCGTAATGGCTCAGAAGCAAGCGACTCCGACGCAACAATTTATCGATATTTCTGAAATACGCGGCGGTACGGTTGTTCTTAAAAATGGCGGCTTAAGAAAAGTCGTTCTTGTTGCCGGTATTAATTTTGATCTTAAATCAAATGAGGAGCAGGAGGTTATTACTTTTGCTTACCAGAATTTTCTTAATTCGCTCGATTTTCCCTTTCAGATCGCGATTCATTCGCGCAAGCTTAACATCGATGGATATCTAGCACGCCTTGAAAAACGACAGACGGATGAGACAAACGAACTTATCCGAAATCAACTTGGAGAATATATTACCTTCGTTCGTTCTTTTGTTGAATCGAACGCGATTATGCAGAAAACGTTTTTTGTCGTTGTTCCTTTTACGCCTATCGCGCTTCCTTCTTCCCAAGACTTTTTTGGCAAACTCTTTGGCGGAGGAAAAAAACAAGCACCAAAAAACGCATCATTTTCCCGATATACCGATGAAGAATTTGAGCGGCACAACACACAACTCAATCAGCGCGTTGATCAAGTTGTGAGTGGTTTGCGTTCGATTGGCCTTCGCTCACTTTCTCTTGAAGACGCTGAACTTGTTGAACTTCTTTATAATTATTACAACCCCGCGACTGTGGAGCGGAAAGAGTTTACTATCGCTTCGGACGAAGAGGATCGTGTTAATCTACAAGATTTTGTCGCGCCGGCGGCGGCAGAGATTACATCACATCATCTTAAGCTCGGTGATAAGCTTGGCCGGTCGTTTTTTGTATTCAATTATCCCCGTTATCTTACTACCGGCTGGTTTACGCCCGTTTTAAATCTTTCCGAGCTTCTTGATATTTCTCTTTTTATCAATCCCGTTGATACAACAATCGCGCTTCGCAATCTTCGAAGAAAATCAACCCAACTTCAAGCTCAAATTTCAGAGATTCAAGAAAAGGGGCTTATCCGCGATCCCATGCTTGAAACAGCGCTTCAAGACGTTGAAGCCCTTCGCGATTCGCTTCAGCAATCTACTGAAAAATTATTCAATGTCAGCGCGTATTTTACTGTTTATGCCGATACTGAAAAGGAGCTTAACCGACTTGAGTCGGAGCTTACTTCGCTTCTTGAGAACAGGCTTGTATATATAAAACCAGCGCATTTTCAGCAGCTTGATGGTTTTCGATCAACAATTCCTCTTGGTTCGGATCATCTTAATATTCACGCGCCGCTTAATTCCGGTCCGCTTTCTTCATTTTTTCCTTTCGCCTCGCCGGAGTTAACTTCTGATGAGGGCGTTCTTTATGGTGTTAACCGCCACAATAATACGCTCATTATTTTTGATCGATTTTCGCTTGAGAACGCGAATACTGTTGTTTTCGCAAAGGCAGGTTCTGGTAAATCGTACGCGGCAAAACTTGAGATTCTCCGATCGCTTATGCTTGGAACCGATATTATTATTATTGATCCAGAGAATGAATATCTCGCGCTCGCGGAGGCTGTTGGCGGCAGTGTTTTCAAGATTTCTCTTGATTCCGACAGTCATGTCAATCCTCTTGATATCCCTATTATTCCAGAAGACGAAGAGCCAAATGAGGTTTTGAAGTCGCACATCGTCAACCTCACGGGTCTTATCAAGCTTATGCTTGGGAAAATGACACCAGCTGAAGAAGCGGTTCTTGACCGCGCGCTTACCGAAACATACGCGTCTCGTGGGATTACTCCGGATAAAGATTTTAAGGATGCCAAGGCGCCACTTTTAGAAGATTTGGAAACTGTTCTTAAAAATATGGATGGGGGCAAAGGGCTCGCGGAACGGCTTCATAAATATACTAAAGGAAGTTACGCTGGGTTCACGAATTCTGCCACAAACATTCAGGTACGTAATCGTCTTATTGTTTTCTCTATCCGTGATCTCGAGAAGGGCCTCCGGCCGATCGCGATGTATATTATTTTGAATTACATCTGGAACATTATCCGCGCAGAGCTCAAGAAGCGGATTCTTGTCATTGATGAGGGGTGGTGGATGATGCAGTACGAAGACAGCGCCTCGTTCCTTTTAGGACTCGCTAAGCGGGCGCGTAAATATTACCTTGGCATTACAACAATTACTCAGGATGTCGAGGACTTTCTTGCGTCGCCTTACGGCAGACCGATTATTACAAATTCTTCACTGCAATTACTTCTTAAACAATCGCCGGCGGCGACTGAGGCCATCCAAAAAGCTTTTAATTTAACCGAGGTTGAGAAGAACTATCTTCTTGAAGCGGACATCGGTCAGGGCCTTTTCTTCGCGGGTCTTAAACAGGCGGCAATTCAGATTGTCGGTTCGTATTTTGAAGATAAGTTGATTACGACAAATCCAGAGCAAATTCTTCAACAGAAAAAAGGACTGCAAGATTCATCTGAACCATTATGATATTTTCTCCTTTTGTTAAAACCGCGTACGCACAGATTGCTTCAACTGATACAAAACTTGATATTATGCGCGTTATTAACGAGGTTATCTGCAAGATCAACCTTCCTGGTCTTACGTTTTCCGGGGGCGGAGAATGTTCTTTTAAGCTTGCAAATATTTTTACGTACGCGATTGGACTTGGTGGTCTCATCGCGCTTGCGATCATGATTTGGGCCGGATTTCTTTATATTACTTCAGCAACTAATCCTTCAAAAGCAACTGAGTCAAAAGAATGGATGAAAGCCGCGATTTGGGGCCTTCTCCTTCTCTTTGGGGGATGGATGATTCTCTACACGATTAACCCTGGTATTGTCGGGCGCTAGGACTTGTAAAATAATAAACTATCCATCTAGCGTCCAGACTGCGCCCATCTATGGATTGCCACTCAATCACAAAAATCTCACTGTAGCTACGGCTACGCCTCGACTTTTACTCAATCGTGGCAGTCATATCTGGGTACATTCTGAACACTATCTGACCACTTTATTATTTTACAAATCCTTAATCGCGAATTGGTTTTACCACAACCGCGCGGTTGTGATCTTCTCCTATACTTTCAGTTTTTACCTCCGGATGTATTGAAAGCTCTGTGTGCACAAGCCGACGTTCATAAGCGTTCATCGGGGGAAGAGTTATGTCTTGTTTCGACAACACCGCTTTTTTAGCGCTTGCTTTCGCAAGCTCAATTATTAAACGCTCGCGTTCTTTCCGGTAATTATTAACATCAACAATTACGGGGCCTTCGTTGGCTTTCTTCGCTATCAGTTTGATGACCTGATTGAAATCGTTAATGAGAAGTGGAACATTTTTTGGAGAAATTGTCTCGTCGTCAATAAAAATAGAGATCCGTTTGCTTTCAGGATCGCTTTTTACATTCGCTTCACGAAATCCGACGTAGTTAAGCAGTTGTTTGATTGTTGTTGTGACGTTCTCCATTTTTAAGACTCTTATTAATATAAACCTGTTGGAAAATTTGAAAGGCGGTTTGCGTTATCCAATAGAGACCAACTGCCGCAGGAAGTTTCAGAATCAGGAAAATGGCTATTGTAGCAACTGGGCCTATCAACACCATACGACGGGCTGTTTTTTCGGCAGTATTCAGTATTTTACCTTTCTCAATTTTAGGAAGAGCGATTTGGCCTTGTAAATACTGGGCTGCAGCGGCTAAACCAACAACTACCATACTGGTTTCGCTTAGATTTAGCAAGCCAAGAAACATATGATTAATGACTTCTGGCTTTGCGACAAAACTATATAAATTTTCTAAAACACCCCCATCTAAACCACTCATAAAGAGTTTGTAGAGCGCCCATAAAACCGGGAGTTGGAGGAATAAAATGAAAAAACCGGAAAATGGGTTGACCTTATGCTCTTTAAACAATTCGAGCATTGCCTGGGTTTGTTTTTCTTTGTCGTCCTTATGCTTTTCCTGAATTTCTTTAATGCGCGGTTGCAAACGCTGCATTATTGTCTGGTGCTTTGTCGATTTATGCGCAAGTGGGAATAAAATTATTCTCACAAGTATTGTGAGAAAGATGATCGCGATCCCGAGGTCTTGAAACGCAATCGTATTGTATATTTCAACAAGCGCGTTTAAAAGCGGAACGAATATGACTGTATTAAAAAATCCTGCCATTTAATTTATTACTTCTATTATTTTTTCTATTTCCTCACTTATAATTTTCTCGTTCGCGTCCTTAGCTTTTTTTTCAGCAATTATAATCAAATCTTTTCCCTCTTTCTTGTTTTGAAGCGCTTTTTCCATACATTTACTGACTATTCTTTTAATTTTGTTTCTTTTTACGGCTGTTTTTGAGATATTTTTACTTACAACAACCGCGATTCTGTCGTATGTTTTAGCGTTTGGTGCTGTTTTTACTATAAAATAGCCATTTCGGTAAACGGTTTTCTTTTGAGGGAGCGCAAAAACTGTCTTTGGGACTCGATATTTTCGAGAAAGCATTACACTGCAAGCCTCTTTCGGCCTTTCGCGCGGCGTCTTTTGATAACCCGCCTGCCCCCAGGGCTCCTTTTTCTCTTTAAAAAGCCGTGGGTTCTTTTTCGCTTCCTTTTTTTAGGTTGGTATGTGACTGACATATGGTTTAGCCTACCAGAAGTTCTATTTTTTAACAACTTATAACATCACTCTTTTACCTTTTTGTCTATTTTTTTATCTTATCCACAGGTAATTCACACTTGCTTCAAAAACGATGTTTTGACGTCTTGTTTTATAATTGTCACTATTAAGGCAATGCAAGAACAAGAGCTTTGGCAGTCGGTGTTGGGCGACCTTGAAGTTCAAATCTCGAGGCCTAACTTTCTGACCTGGCTCAAGAATAGCCGGCTTATTGATAGTAAGGAGGGGGTTGTCGTTGTTGCTCTTCCTAATAACTTCGCGAAAGAGTGGGTTGAGAACAAGTATAATAAACTTATCCTTGGTTCGCTTCGTACGTTTAATGAGACTATTAAAAGAGTTGAGTTTATCGTCGAGGGGAGCCTTATTAAGATTCCAAAGCCTAAAAAACTTATTCCCTCTCTTAGCCTTGAAAAGCAATTAACATTCTCCGAGCTCAAGATTGATCCTCAAACGAATCTTAACCCCCGTTATACCCTTAATTCCTTTGTTGTTGGTTCTGCTAACGAGCTTGCTTACGCGGCGGGGCAGGCGATTATTGAAAAAATTGGGCATCGTTATAATCCTCTTTTTGTGTACGGAGGCACGGGACTTGGTAAAACCCATCTTATTCAGGCTGTTGGTAATGAAATTAAAAATGTTTATAAGGATGGGGTGCGGGTTAAGTATGTTTCTTCTGAAAAGTTTACTAATGATGTTGTTTGGGCGATTCGGAACAAGCGGATGGACGATCTTAAGAATAATTACCGCCAACTCGACGTCTTAATCGTCGATGATATCCAATTTATTGGCGGTAAGGAGAAGACTGAAGAAGAGTTTTTTCATATTTTTAATACCCTTTATCAAGATAACAAACAAGTTGTTATTTCTTCAGATAGACCTCCTAAAGCGATCCCTATTCTTGAAGAGCGGCTTCGCTCCCGTTTTGAGGGAGGTATGATAACTGACATCACCTATCCTGATTACGAAATGCGCTTTGCTATTATTAAAACAAAGTTACAGGAGCGAAATTGCGCTCTACCCGATGAAGTTATTGATATTGTAGCCAAGAAAGTACAGCGAAACGTCCGAGAAATTGAGGGAATTCTTAATAAATTGATTTTTTATCAATCTACATACAGTAATAATTTCAATTTTAAGGCTGTTGAGAAGATTATTAACGAAACAGTTGATCGTGTGGCTTCTAATGTAAATCCAAACCAGGTTATTAAGGCCGTTGCCTCTTTTTTTGAAATTTCTCCTACTGATTTAATCGGAAGAGGCCGGAAAAAGGAAATTGTGGAGCCCCGCCAGATTGCTATTTACCTTCTTCGGGATATGCTTAAAATGTCGTATCCTTATATTGCGGAAAAAATCGGGAAACGGGATCATACAACAGCAATTTATGCATATGAAAAAATAAACAACTCTATTGATAAAGATCCCAACCTTAATCAAAAGATTTTAATGATTAAAGAACTTGTGTATAAATCCGAATAATAGGTGGATAATTTAGTAAAACTTCGATTCTCTTCTTAAACTTACCATTACTTATTCCCAATCATTCCCCTTTTTATCACAATTTATTCACATTACATTTTCCTACAACCCTTTATTTTAAATACTATTTATAACTTACCCACAGATTTTTACCCCTCTAATAACAACAATAATCTTTATTTAATTAATTATGAAAATAGTAGTACTTAAGAATAATCTTCAAGAAGGTCTCAGCGCTGTTGGGCGATCGATCGGGGAAAATCTTAATCTTCCTATTCTTAAAAACATTCTCCTCAAGACATCATCCAATCAATTAACACTCTCTTCGACTAATCTGGAATTAGCAATTACAAGTTCTATTTCCGGAAAAGTACTTGAAGAGGGATTGCTTAGTATTCCTTTTGATGTTCTTTTTAATATTGTTAATAATCTTACCAATGAACGAGTTCATTTAGAGAGTAAAGGGTTTAATCTCATTCTTAAAACCGACAATTATGAAGCTCTTCTTCAAGGCGTTGATCCGCAAGATTTTCCTATTATTCCCAAAATTAAAAATACAAAGGAATTTATCGAGATTAATTCAACTCTTTTTAAAGAATCAATTACTCGAGTTGTGAACGCTGCTCAAATTTCCGAGTTACGACCCGAGATTAGCGGTGTTTTAATAGATATTTCACCCTCCGCGCTTAAGTTCGCGGCTACGGATAGTTTTAGGCTCGCAGAGCGGGTTCTTACATCGCAACAGTTTAAAACTACTATTTCCCAATCTATTAAAGTGATTATTCCTCTTCGAACCATTCAAGAGATGGTAAGGGTTGTAAAAGAAGACATATCAGTCCAGGTATTCATTGATTCAAATCAAGCTCTTTTTAAGGTTGATGGACTTGAGGTTGTTTCTCGGCTTATTGAAGGAGCCTTTCCTGACTACAATCCTATTATTCCCCAAATTACTGAGACGGAATTTACTGTTCAGCGGGAGCAATTTATAAACGCAGTCAAACTTACCAGCTCGTTCGCGAACCGCGTTAACGAGCTTACCCTTAAAGTTGAGGGTGGCGAGAAGGTTATCAAGCTTTATTCGAGTGATACTAATTTAGGAGAGAATAATTACCTCATCCCCTCGAAGGTAAAAGGAAGTGATGTGGTTGTTATTTTTAATTGGCGCTACCTTCTCGATGGACTTAAAAATATTCCAACCAACGAGGTTCTTTTTGGTCTTAATGGAGATAGCCGGCCGGCAGTTCTTAAAGCCCCTGAGGATACGTCTTATCTCTACATTCTTATGCCAGTCAAGCCTACTTGAAGAGGATTATTTCTTTTGAGGTTTCCTTATTTTTACTATCCCACACTTTTATTACAAGTTGATTTTGAAGAGTTAATTCGCTTCCAAGTATTATTGTTTTATAGACTAGTTCGGTTCCCAGATTACTCTCTTTTGTTTCAATCAGACGATTATTGAGATGTAATTCTATTTTTTGTATTCCTTCCACAGCTTTTATTTCTGCTTCGATAAGAACTTTGTCTTTTATAAAATCTCCATTCTCTGGTGTTTTTAAATTAATACCTATTCCCCCACTACTTATTGTGTCATCTCCTTGTTTTGTAAAGCGAGCCCAGTCGATGTTATTACTATTTGTCTGAAACCATATTTGTACTGCCTCTTCCCAATTTTCAAATTGAGAATCTCCTGCTGGGTTTTGTGGGAACGAGCCAAGTGGATTGTCTTTGTCTACAAAATAAAGAATCGTGTGTACCTGATCGCGGCTCAATTCTCCGTTCAAAATCGGCTTCTCCACAATAATCGGATCCGGCTTTGTAAATGTTTGTGGAGTTGTTCTTAGTGGCAGCGCCTTCGAAGCGAACGCATGCCAGATTGGGACGGCGGCAAGAATACTTCCGCCTTTTTGTTTTAACGGCTCACGATGGTTGTTTCCTGCCCACACCCCGACTACAATGTCGGGCGTGTATCCAATAGTCCACGCGTCTACATAATTGTTTGTTGTTCCGGTTTTTAGAGCAACATCATAATTTTCAACTTGCGTTAGGCCGAGACTTGCACTAAAAAGCGGAGCGCGCAGACTCACATCCGAAAGAATTTCATTTATTAATCTTGGATATTGAGAGTCGACTACTATTTCGGCTTTATCCGCGTACTCTTCGAGTACTTTTCCCTTTGATGTTTCAATTTTTAGAACAACAGCCTCGTCGTGTTTTATTCCCTCTTCAGCGAGGACGGTGTAGGCACCTACGAGTTCGGTAAGCTTGACCTCACCACCGCCAAGTACCAATGACAAACCAAAACGGCTTCGCTCGTTCAATGTATTTATTCCAAAATTTCTTACTGTTTCGAGCGTCTCATCAATACCCGCAAGATACAGTGTTTTTACCGCGGGGATGTTTATTGACTCGGCAAGCGCTTCCTTGAGAGATATAGGACCTCTGAATTGTTCGTCAAAATTATGGGGTTTGTAGCTTTTTTCGGGCCGTCCTGTTGTATCAAATTCTGTTGGGACATCAAATACTACAGTGTCGGGGGTATACCCCTTTTCGAATGCTGTTAGATACGCAAACGGCTTAAAAGCTGATCCTGGTTGGCGAAGGCCCTGGGTTGCTACATTGAAGTTTCCTTCGTTCTCAGTATCAAAGTAATCAGCCGAACCTACCATAGCGAGGATTTGGCCCGTATTCGCGTCCTTGGCGACAAGTGCCGCATTTTTTCCGCCGTATAGTTCGGTGTTTCTTTTTACTCCCTCAGTAACTGCCTTTTCGGCAATCTCCTGAAGCTCCCAATCAAGTGTTGTTGTAACGCGTAACCCACCTTTTTCTAAAAATTCTTCCCCATATTTTTTAACAAGGTAATCCTGTACATAAATTACAAAATGGGGAGCTTTGATACTTGTTATTAACTGAGGAGCAATTTCGAGCTCTGTTTCTTCAGCGCGAAGCCGCTCTTCCTCGTCGATGTATCCTAACTCTTCCATTCGTTTTAAAATCGATCTTTGTCGAGCAAATAAATCTTCTTGATGCGATCCCCACGGCGAATAGTACGTTGGTGCCTGCGGAAGCGCAGCAAGAAGCGCTGCCTCAGCAAGCGTCAGTTCACTTATGGATTTATTAAAATATGTTTGACTTGCTGCTTCGACGCCGTACGCGTTGCCCCCATATGGGATCTGGTTTAGATATAAGTTTAAAATTTCATCTTTTTCGTAGTATTTTTCGATTCTGAACGCTAAGACGAGCTCCTTAATTTTTCTTGTAAGCGTTTTCTCAGTCGTTAAAAACGCGTTTTTTGCGAGTTGCTGTGTAATTGTTGATCCACCCTGGCTTAATTGCCCTTGCGTGATGTCTTTTATAACCGCCCGTACTATTGAACGCCAATCGAATGCCGGATGTGTGTAAAATGCGTCGTCCTCAATAGCGATTGTCGCCTGTTTTACGTACTCAGGGATACTCTCAAACGCAACTATTGTCCTTTTTTCTTCACCGTGGATTTCGTATAATAAAACATCACCCGTTCGATCATAGATTTTTGTTGATTCAACAACTTCTCGGTTGGCGATTTGCTCAGGATCAGGAAGGTTGTAGGTTACATACATCGCGAACGCGCCCATGCCCACAATCCCCATTATTCCGATTACAGCAAGTATTGTAAGTGCTTTTTTTACCTTTTTTGATTTCATTTTTGTCTTCCAATCATAGTGCGGCGCATCTTAAAAATCAAAAAACCCCGAGGTTTTCTCGGGGTTTTTTGGTCTAGAACTCGCTTGCTCCGTCGTCGTTTTCAATTTCATCCTCCTCCTCTTTTTCTACATCATCTTCTTCTTCATCGTCTTCTTTTGCCACGCCCTCTCCGTTTTCACCCTCTTTTTTCTTCTTCTCTTCCTCATCCTCCTCGTCTAAATATTTTTCGTCGTCAAACTCCTCAGCGTTTGTAAATACTTCTTTTGTTTTTTTCATTATTTTTTTAAGGCTTGTTGGGCGACCTTTTAGTCTTTATTTCAGATAAGGTTTTTAGCCTTTTATTTTTAGATAGGCACAGTATATATAAAAAATTTTTTCTGTCAATTTTTTACGCTCGACATATACACGGCAGCAACAGCGTTCGCAAGCGCGTCGGCGGTGTCATCAGGAAATTTTTTCAAATCTTTAATATTTAACAGCCGTTCAACCATTTTTGTGACAGCTTTTTTATCAGCCATTCCGTACCCGGTAACACTTTGCTTTACGAAGATGGGCGTTGGTTCTTTTATTTCAATTTTATGCCGCGCGGCTACAAGTATGATAACTCCTCGAGCCTCGGCAACTTCGAGGGCTGTTTTTTTGTTTTTTGCGAAAAAGAGCTTTTCGACAGCGATGACCTCCGGCTCGTACTTTTTTATTAATTTTTCTAATTCGCGTTCAAGATAAACAAGACGTTCAGGCAGTCCCCGTTTTTTGATCTCGATAATGCCGTAACCATGAACCTTTTTTGGTTTTTCTATAATTCCATATCCGACGCGAGTCGTTCCGGGATCGATACCAAGGATTATCATTGTATGTTTGTATATATTGCCGCTACCTCTTCGTTGTTCTCGAGTGTTTCAAGGAGTTCCCGCGTTTTTTCTCTTATTTCATTAGAAACTTCCTGGCTGAATTTTGGACGCCATTCGTTTTGGTTTTGTGTTGGGGCGTCAAATGACCATATAACACTCCCTGGGTTCGCGAGCCGGGCTTCATTATCACTTAATATCTTTTTTATTTCAGCAATCGTTCTGTTTTTACTATCGCTTATTGCCTGAATAATAATTGCCACACCCCCCGCGCCGTACACTTCAATTAAAAGTTCCTCGACGTTCTTATTTGCGACTCGGGTTACCGCATTTCTTATTTTATCTTGAGGAATGTTTGCTTCTTTTGCTTTTTCAATCGCTGTGCGGAGCGTGGGATTAAAATCTGGATCCTCTCCCTTTTTCGCCGCAATGGTTACTGTGTTTAGAAGCTTTGAAAACAAAGCTCCTTTTTTCTTGTCTGTGATTCCTTTCTTGTGTTTTATCTGGGACCACTTTGAATGTCCTGACATATTTTCTCTACGATTATACGTTTCTCTGTCTTTTCGTACATAGTCCTTGTCCACATCTCTTCCCTCCACTTCCGCGCCTTCTCTTTCTTGCTTTTCTTTGTTTCTTACGGCTACCATTATATCAACTCCATGGTTTTTGATCCTCTTTCTTCACAACTCTCGCACCTTCATCGTGAAGGAGAAGAACGGGAGGCGCAACGACGCGCCGCCGAGCTTCAACTTTCTTATATTAATCTTTCGGGTACGCCAATTAATCCCGAAGCTCTTAAATATATTTCCCTTGCTGAATCCCAAGAGGCCGGCACGCTTCCTCTTGAAGAGAAACACACAACGCTTGCGCTTGGTGTTCTTGATCCGCGTCAGGGAGCTACTCAGGCTCTTCTTGAGCGACTTCGACAAACGGGGCTTGCTTTAGAGCTTTTCATTATTTCGCCCTCAAGCCTTGCTTACGGACAGGGATTTTATCGGTTCGTTTCGGCTCCACAAGAGAAGATTACCTCAGAACTTACCGTTTCTTCCTCTTTATTCCAAACACTTCGCAAAGACATAATTTCTTTTGAAGCTCTTCAGAAGAGTTTTCATTCGTTTGATTTTCAGAATCAGGAAATTTCGGAGTTTCTTAGCCTTGTTTTTGCGAACGCTGTCATACTTCGTGCCTCGGACATTCATTTTGAACCCGAGGAATCTCTTATTACGCTTCGTTTTCGAATTGATGGAGTTCTTCATCCCGCGGCGACGCTTTCTCCCTCGACGTATGTCGAGATTTTGTCGCATATAAAACTTCTTTCCCAGATGAAACTCAATGTTACGCGCGAGGCTCAGGATGGGCGTTTTACTCTTATTTTACCCGACGTTTCATTTGAGGTTCGTTCTTCCGTTATTCCCTCCGGTTTCGGAGAGACGATGGTACTTCGACTTCTCGACCCCCACTCACTTTTCATCAGCTTTGAAGAGCTTGGGCTTCGCGAGGACGATGTATCGACTCTTCGCGAGGAACTTAAACGACCGAACGGTATGATTCTTGTGACAGGACCCACAGGATCGGGAAAAACAACAACGCTTTACGCG
>MHIZ01000034.1 GCA_001817765.1 Candidatus Colwellbacteria bacterium RIFCSPLOWO2_02_FULL_44_20b
AGGACTCCGCTTTCGGTATGAAAGCGGAGTCTTGCATTTTAAAAACTTAAACGGCCGTTCCCACTGCCCACGGTGCAAGTCAACGCTTAAATGGTACGAACTTGTTCCGGTTGTAAGTTTTTTGATACAGCGTGGGCGATGTAAGCATTGTAAGAATTCCATTTCCATCCAATATCCGCTGGTTGAAATTGTAAGCGGATTGATATTCTTTTACGTTCCGCTCGTGCTTCTGGGAAGTGGAAATATGTTTGAAATTATCCACACGGCAATCTGGGTTCTTGTTTTTCTGACGTTTATCGTGCTTGCTGTCATCGACTATCGCCAGTACCTTATCCCGAACTCTTTAAACATCTGGCTCGCGCTCCTTGGAATCGGCGACGTAGTCGCGAAAAATGCTATGGGAAATTTCGGTACATTCGAAGGATCGGCTCTTGGTCACTATGCCGCGCTTTTCGGATTAAGAGACAATATCTGGATAAATCACGGAGCGGCCGCCCTGATAGGCGGGGTTTTTTTAGGCCTTGTATTCCTTATAACACGAGGTAGGGCAATGGGACTTGGCGATGTAAAACTTGCGTTCGCCCTTGGCCTGCTAATGGGGTACCCCGACGGTATCGTCGCGCTGATGCTTGCCTTTATTGTTGGCGCTTTAGTAAGCGGTGGGTTACTATTAATAAGAAAGAAAAAAATAAAAGAGTACGTCCCTTTTGGGCCGTTTATCGTACTCGGAGCAACAATAGTCTTTTTCTTCGGTGAAAAGCTCCTATACCTTTATTTCAAAATATTCCCGGCGTTCTAAAAAAGAACTTGTCCTAAAGAAGCGAAAGCGCGTCGAAGGATTTTCGCTCATCGAAATGCTTGTCATTCTCGCGGTTGTCGCCGCGCTTTCGGCGTTTCTTGTGCTCTATAACCGTACCGCCGCTCGCCAGCTTATTTTAAATAAGGAACAAATTGCTCTGATCGACTTAACGTCGCGCGCGCGCTTTTTAAGCCTTCAAACGTATATTCAAAACTTAGGAACAACACCAGTAGGAAAAGTTCAGATCTGCGGCGTCGGTATGAAAATCGATAAAACCGATGTGGATGGCAATGGAGTTAAAAACGAAGCGTTTATTTATAGAGATTTGGTTGCCGAAAACGAAACCTGCGAAATCGCTGATAACTATACTGATTTTAATTACGGCACAGCGCTCATCGATGAGAATGGAAGCCCTATTGAAGAACGTCTTCCGGAAGAGCAATTCAGCATCAAACTGAATCCATTAACGCGTTTCGGAACAACCACGACGGAAACAAACCTTGATTTCATTCTTTTTATTCCGCCCGATCCTCAGATTTTCATTAACGATAAAAATAATCCAGCCTCAAAGGCGGAGGTTATTATCGAAGCCGCTGACCAAACGGGCGCCTTATCAAACTTTGTTAAAATAATAATCAATGACGCGGGTTACGTCAGTACTGAATAAAGAGAGAGGCTATTTTATTGTCGAAGCTGTCGTTGGCATCTCGATTGTTGTTGTCGCGTTTCTCGGCATAGTTGGGCTATTAACGCAAT
The DNA here is from genome assembly GCA_001817765.1 of Candidatus Colwellbacteria bacterium RIFCSPLOWO2_02_FULL_44_20b. Classification (GTDB taxonomy): domain Bacteria; phylum Patescibacteriota; class Minisyncoccia; order UBA6257; family Colwellbacteraceae; genus O2-12-FULL-44-13. The sequence continues at coordinate 1,556 of MHIZ01000034.1, forward strand.
CATTGAGCTTGAACCGGCTTGTAAGCGACCAGCACGTCGGAAATGGTCTCGCGATGGAGGGAATTGAGCTCGTCAAGAATCTTATAGACAGAAACTGCATCCTGAACAGTGATCCTTTAGGCAATGATCCCGGGGAATGGAACCATATTATTGAATATGTTCCACCGCAGGGAACGTACGCGGACGGTGACTTTGAAGTCGATTACAACGATGACTGGCTTGTCCCGACACAAAACCGTTTTTTAAGGTTTAACGAAGCAACGCGCGCGTACGGTTACGATGCTGGGGACAACACGAAATTTAAGCGCGTAATAAAAATGGACATCGTACCTCCTGAATCGAGTGGAGCGGCCGCGGACGATGAACTTCGGATAAAATCAATCGTTACGTGGCAAAGCAAAGGCCAGAGTTTCTCACTTGAACTTGAAGATCATTTCTTTAACTGGTGGCCCAGTTGCCCGATTCAATGAGAAAAAATAAACGTAAAAAAGAAAAAGCTTTCACAACAGTTGAATTACTTGTCGCGATATCACTCTTTATTATTCTCATAACGCTTGCCGCCGCGACTTTTTTTCAGGCGATCAGAATTCAAAACACCGTGGTAAAACTTGTGGCCTCAAACGATAATGCCGCTCAAATAATGGAGCAGATTGCGCGCGAGATTCGTACGGGCGTATTTACAATGCCTGAAGATCCGAGCGGTGTTAGTGTGATCGGTTTTACAAATGCTCGGCAGGAATACGTTCAATATAAGTGGGAAGATAACGCGATTAAAAAATGTAAGAGAATCGTGGGCGTCTCGTGTAACAATCAGGATTTTAAAAGAATAACGTCCGAAAACACAAAAGTAACAAATCTCAGGTTTATTTTAAAAGGAACAGGCTCGGATGATCATTTTCCTCCGCGCGTTACAATTCTAACGACGTTCGAAGGTCCGAACGAAATAAGTTTCCATTACCAAACAACAGTAAGTGCCCGGACAATGGGAAATTAAAACAAATGAACTTGAAACATCAAAAAGGTCAGGCAATGTTACTCACGGTTCTCTTTCTCTCCGGCGCGATTTTGAGCGCGACCGCGATCTCGGGGTATCTGATGTTTCATCAGATAAAAAACCTGACGGACGTAAGCAGTTCCACAAAATCAATCTTCGCCGCTGACGCCGGAATTGAATGGTCACTCTATAAATACTTCCAATATTACAACGAGTGTTATGACACGTCCCCGCCGTCTCCGGCCTGTAATAACGGAATAGACGACGACGGGAATGGAAAAACAGATTTTCCGGAAGACAATGAAAGTTGCACCGATTCGAATGATCCCGAAGAGGGCATACCCGCGCCCCCGCAGTTTTTAGAATGCGATTATAAACCAATGTTCGCGCCTCCAGGCTGTTCAAACGGAATTGATGATAACAATGACGGGACTAAAGATTTCCCGGAAGATGCCGATGACTGCGCAAGCGCGGACGATCCAGAAGAAGGAGTTCCGCCAAAGGGCGTTGTAATACTGAAAATTGTGGAAACGACAGATCCAACAACCGGAAAAGTAAATGGCGCGATTACAACTGGTTCGTTCGGTAAAACCGGGCGCGCCCTGCAGATTGATTTCCTCGGCGCTATAAAACCGTTGTTCTCACCGTAGCAAGACATTATGAATAAACAGGAAGCAAAAGAAAGAATTGAAAAACTCCGCAAAGAAATTAACCGCTACCGCCACGCCTACCACGTCCTAGACAAATCTCTTGTTTCTGACGAGGTGCTCGATTCCTTGAAAAAGGAACTTTTCGACTTGGAAAATGAATATCCGGAATTCATAACCCCTGACTCGCCAACCCAACGGGTTGCCGGCGGCCCCCTTAAAGTTTTTAAAAAAGTTCGCCACGAAGAGCAGATGCTTTCATTTAATGACGCCTTTTCCGAAGAAGATATGGCTGACTGGATGGAGCGTAGCGAAAACTATCTTGGAAAAAAGGTAAACCCAAAATTTTACGCCGAACTCAAAATCGACGGTCTCGCCATAGAACTTGTGTATGAAGACGGAATCCTAATCCAAGGTTCAACGCGCGGCGACGGCGCGGTTGGCGAAGATGTAACACAAAATCTGAAAACCGTGGACGCGATTCCCCTAAAACTCGAAGGAAAATATCCAAAACGTCTCGTTGTTCGCGGCGAAGTGTTTCTTACAAAAAAAGAATTCGAGCGTATCAATAAAGAACAGCAGAAAAATGGAGACAAAATATATGCGAATCCTCGAAATATTGCCGCCGGTTCAATCCGTCAGCTTAATCCGAAAATCACAGCTTCAAGAAAACTTGATTCGTTCGAATACGACATCGTAACGGATCTGAGTCAAAGATTGCACGACGAAGAACATAAGATGCTCGCGTCATTTGGCTTCAAAACAAATCCAAATAACAAAGCGCTCAATTCCCTAAAGGACGTTTTTGAATTCCGGGATTACTGGGAAAAACATCGTGACAAACTGCCCTACGAAATTGACGGTATTGTCGTGATTATAAACGACAATAAGCTCTACAACGAGCTTGGTGTAATCGGAAAAGCGCCGCGTGGCGCCATCGCCTATAAATTTTCACCAAAAGAAGCGACAACGCGCGTCAAAAGCATAGCAGTGCAAGTCGGCCGCACGGGAGTCTTAACACCGGTCGCCGAACTCGAACCCGTTAGTGTGGGCGGCATTACAATCACGCACGCGACGCTCCATAACGCTGACGAAATCGAACGCCTTGGTTTAAAAATAGGCGATACAGTTGTGATCAATCGCGCTGGCGATGTAATCCCTAAGGTTATGAAAGTTTTGAAGGAACTCCGCACCGGAAAAGAAAAAGAATTCAAAATGCCGGCTAAATGTCCCGTTGACGGCTCAGTAGTTGTCCGCGAAGGCGCGCTCAACAAATGCTCAAACCGCGAATGTGGCGCCCGCCAAAGAGAATCCTTAATTCATTTTGTTGCCCGAACTGCTTTCGACATTCGCGGTTTAGGAGAAAAGATTATTGATGTCTTTATGGACGAAGGCCTTATAGCTGACGCCGCGGATATTTTCACGCTCAATAAAGGCGACATCATTGCCCTCCCGCGTTTTGGAGAAAAATCCGCAGAAAATATTATAAGCGAAATAGAGCGTAAAAAAGAAATAACATTGGGAAGATTTTTGTTCGCCCTCGGCATTCTCCATATCGGAGAAGAAACCGCGCTTCTTCTTACGGAAGAGTTCTTGAAAGAAAATAAAAAAGAAAAAATAAGCCCTGGAGAAATCGGAATATTCTTCGCAAGAAAAAGTAAGGAAGATCTCGAAAGAATTCAGGACATCGGCCCTAAAGTCGCGGAAAGCATCGAGGATTGGTTTGGAAACAAAAAAAATAAAGAGCTTCTTGAAAAGCTTGAAAAGAGAGGTGTGCGAATAAAAATCGAATCACAAAGAAAAACAAAACGGTTGCTTGGAAAAACATTCGTTGTAACCGGTACGCTCAAATCATTAGAACGTGAAGAGGCAAAAAGAAGGATTCGCGAAGAAGGCGGACGTGTTTCGGAATCGGTCAGCAAGAAAACAAGTTATGTTCTCGCGGGTGAAAACCCGGGATCAAAGTTTGAAAACGCGAAAAAGCTTAGTGTTCCTGTAATTGACGAAAAGGAATTTTTAGATATGCTTGGAAAGTAGCGCATTCCTCAAATGACCCCTATAAATAAAGCCAATATTGAATACCTCGCCGGACTAGCTCGCATTGAACTCAAAGATGCGGAAAAAGAAAAACTGCTTGGCGATCTTACAAATATTTTAAACCACTTCGAGGAACTGAAAGAAGTTGATACGAAAAACGTCGAACCAATGACGGGCGGTACGCTTCTCACAAATATCGAACGAAAAGACGAAATTGATACCGAACGTCTTGGAAAAGGAAAGTCTGGATTTCCGGAAACAAAAAAAGGCTACTTAAAAGTCCCGCCGGTATTCGAAGATTAATATGGACCTAAAAGGGCTCACAATTAAAAAGTTCTCTGAAGGTCTGAAAAAAAAAGAATTTTCCACGGAAGAAGGAGTAAACGCTTTTATAAAAACGATTGAAGAAAAAAATAGCGAACTTAACGCCTTTTTAAAGTTCGATCTTGAAGTCCATAAAGAAAGAGCGCTTGAAAAAGCAAAAGAACTCGATAAAACAATTGCGGCGGGCAAGCCTGTTGGAAAACTTGCGGGCGTCGGCCTTGGTATTAAGGATGTTATTCTAATCGAAGGAACGCGGGCGACTGCGAGCTCGAAAATTCTCGAAAAATATACAGCAAGTTATGACGCGACGGTTATAAGAAAATTAAAAGACGCGGATGCGTTATTTCTTGGAAAAACAAACCTCGACGAATTCGCGATGGGTTCGTCAACTGAAAATTCAGCATTTGGAGTAACAAAAAATCCCTATGATACAAATCTTGTAGCCGGGGGTTCTTCAGGCGGTTCTGCCGCCGCGGTCGCCTCCGATATGGTCTTAGGCGCGCTTGGTTCTGATACCGGCGGTTCAATTCGCCAGCCTGCGGCATTTTGTGGTGTTGTCGGTTTGAAACCGACCTACGGCGCCGTATCCCGTTACGGACTGATGGCTATGGCTTCATCATTGGATCAGATCGGTCCGTTTGGAAAAACCGTTGAAGACGCGGCTATTCTTTTTAGTAAAATTGCCGGAAACGATCCCTACGACGCGACAAGCTACGCTATTGATTATAAAAATATTACTGAACCGGATTTTAAAGAAATAAAAAACCTCACAATCGGCGTTCCGGACGAATACTTTGTCGAAGGGCTTGAAAAAGAAGTAGGGGATGAAATCCACCGCGTTATTGAAGAGCTGAAAAGCCAAGGGTTTAAGTTCAAAAAAATCAGTCTGCCGCATACAAAGTACGCGCTTTCCTGTTACTATATTGTTCAGCCTGCCGAAGTAAGCACCAATCTTTCTCGTTTCGATGGTATTCGCTACGGCACGCGTGAAAAAGCGAAAAATCTTCTCGAACTCTACAAAAAAGACAAAAGCGAAGGATTTGGTCCTGAATCAAAACACCGCATTATTTTAGGAACTTTTGTGCTTTCATCCGGCTACTACGATGCTTATTATAATAAAGCCCAGCGCGTTCGAGCGCTTATAAAACAGGATTTCGATGAAGCCTTTAAAGATGTTGATGTTGTACTAACTCCCGTAACGCCAACGCTCCCCTTTAAGATTGGTGAGAAAACAATGGATCCCTTGCAGATGTATCTTTCCGATATCTTTACAGTCCCCGCTAACTTAGCAGGTATTCCTGGAATCTCGATTCCAGTCAAAGGGCGCGTTGGGAAACTTCCCGTCGGTTTTCAATTAATGGCGCCCCGGTGGCGCGAAGCCGACATTTTAGGAATTGGTATGTATTATGAACGAAATTAAAGAAGCCATAGACACTATTCTTCCCTATATCAAGATCATAAGTTTTCTTGCCTCCGTGGTTCTTGTGTGCGCGATCATCTCGCTTCGGAACAAAGTAAAGAAATTCGGCGAAAAGGTTGAAAAAACTATTGATGCGTGGGAAGAAGGAAAAGCCACAAAAGAACTCGCGATCGCGATGTGGGAACAAGTGCAAAAAAAGATAGAAAGTGGAAACGAAGCGGAATTAAAACTCGCCGTAATCGAAGCCGATAAAATCTTGGATGAGGTGTTAAAAGCAATGAAACTTGAAGGCGAAGGATTCGCCGAACGGCTTGAAAAGCTTTCTGTCAAAGAAATTCCCAATATCCAAGCACTCTGGGACGCGCATAAAATTCGAAACAGGGTAGTCCACGAAGCCGCGTATCATCTGCGGAGCGATGTCGCGGGTAGGTGTATTGAGACCTACGCACGAACACTCAAAAGTTTAAAAATCCTTGAATGAAAATATCCGTTTATACGGATATTTTTATCATCTGCGCAGCCGACCGGATTTGAACCGGCGATCTTCTCCGTGACAGGGAGACGTGTTAACCGGGCTACACTACGGCTGCATACTTAAATCAGCTGTCCCGACTTCCGAAAGAACGTCGGGGCTACGGCTACATTTTGGTTTCCAGCAAACATAGTCAGTATACCCAATTTTGTTATTTTGGCAACGAAATAAAAGTGTGGCTGGGGTGGGAGTCGAACCCACGACCCGACGCTTATGAAACGTCTGCTCTGCCGCTGAGCTACCCAGCCGTCATTCAAAAGATAACGAATACAGGACAAAAAATCCAATTTATATAGTGAAGGTTTTCCCTTCGAAAGAAGCTTTCGAATCAATTCTGGAGCGGAAGTTTTTTAAATAGTGAAGGTTTTTGTCTCGGGAGAAGCTTTCGGAAGCGTTGTCACTCTCGCTCAGCGAGAGTGACAACGCTGAGAAGCAGTCGCATTTTGTCGCAGGAACGAAATGACGACGATCCGCCCGAGGGAAAAACCGAAACATGTTGCGGGGGCGGGAATTGAACCCGCTCCTAAAGGTTATGAGCCTTTCGAGGTAACCGTTCCTCCACCCCGCGGTATAGCGACATAAACAATGCGTATAGTACGCTGTCGAACAAACTTAGTATAGGTGAAAAATGCTCAATTTGTCAAAATGTTTTGAGTATGCTTAGAATTAATGCGTAGAGAAAATCTAGAGAAATTATGAAAGAAATCGAAGCCGAAGCGCTTACTGAAATCACAAACGCGAAAGAGGAATTGGCGCTTGAAAAAATCCGCGTAAAATATCTTGGTAGAAAAGAAGGAATTGTAACCGAGGCTTTACGTAGCCTTAAAAATCTTTCGCTTGAAGAAAAGAAGAGACAAGGACCGCAAATAAATGCCTTAAAAGCCAAACTCGAAAAAACACTTGAAATAAAAAAACGAGATCTTGAAGAGGGAAAAAATAAAAAAACGCTCGATATCGATATTACGCGTCCGGGAGAAAAAATAATTAAAGAAAGAAAAATTACGACCGGCCATCTCCATCCCTTGACGGTTCTCGAGAACGAAATTAAAGACGTCTTTCGTTCCATGAACTTCTCGGTTCTCGAAGGGCCGGAAATTGAAAGTGAATTCTATAATTTTGACGCATTAAACGTCCCCCCAGATCATCCGGCTCGTGAAATGTGGGATACCTTCTGGATAAAATCAGAAAACGCGAAAACCTCAAAAGAGAAGCTTTTATTGCGCACCCATACCTCCCCGATGCAGATTCGATATATGGAATCACACGAGCCGCCCCTGCAAATTGTCGTTCCGGGCAGAGTTTTTCGCTTCGAGGCAACCGATCAAACGCACGAAGTAAATTTCTATCAATACGAAGGATTGATGGTTGGAAAAAACATCTCGCTTGCGAACTTCAAATACGTTATCGAAACATTCTTAAAGCGAATCTTCGGAAAAGACATCGAATTTAGATATCGTCCCAGTTACTTCCCGTTCGTCGAACCCGGTCTTGAGATTGCGATTAAATTCCGCGGCAAATGGCTCGAAATGATGGGTGCCGGAATGGTGCATCCGAACGTTTTCAAAGCGGTGCATTATAATCCTCGCGACTATCGTGGCTTCGCTTTCGGCGGTGGACTTGAACGTCTTGCAATGGTCAAATATAACATTCCTGATATCAGGCTTTTTTACTCGGGCGACACAAGATTTACGAATCAGTTTTAATTGCGATGAAATTTTCATACCAACTGCTCAAAAAAATAACACCGAAAACGCCTTCAAAAAAAGAATTGGAGGAAAAACTAAATACGTATCTTTTTGAGGTCGAAGAAGTAAATGGTGATACATTTGATATCGCGATTCCCGCGAATCGCTATTCCGATGCGGCATCCCACTGGGGAATCGCCAAAGAAATCGCGGCGATTGAAAATGCTAAGGCAAAAGACGTAAACGAAAAATCATCTACAATCCCACAAAATAAAGGAAAAGTATCGGTAGAAATCAAAGACCCGAGATTATGCAAGCGAATGGCCGCCCGGTATTTTGAAAACGTAAAAATCAGATCTTCACCGAAGTGGATGCAGGACGTTCTAAAGTCCTGTGATATGCGCCCGATCAATAATCTTGTCGATATTACAAATTACGTAATGCTCGAGATAGGACAGCCAACGCACGTCTTTGACTTCGATAAAATGGAAGGTGGAAAACTGATTGTTCGTAAAGCAAAAAAAGGAGAATCTGTGGTAACACTTGACGATAAAAAGGTAGCACTTGATATAAACGACGGCGTGCTTGCGGATGAAAAGGACGCTCTTGATATCGCGGGTATTAAAGGAGGAAAGAAGGCCGAAGTCACGAAAAAAACCAGAAACATTTTGCTCACTGCTGGAAATTTCGACGGCGCGAGCGTTTACAGGACTGCGAGAAAAACAGGGGTTGTAACAGACGCGTCAATACGGTTTTCGCATAACCTAAATTCGGAACTCGTAGGATTCGCGATAGAGCGGGCAACAACGCTGATACAAAATCTCTGCGGCGCGAAACTTGTTGATGTGAAAGATATATATCCTAAAAAGCCAACGAAAAAAATCATTGGATTCAACGTCAACGAATTCAACGCGTTTATTGGAATCAAACTTTCATTAAAAGACGCGACGGATTATCTAAAACGGTTAGGATATGAAATAAAAAAGGGAAAAACAAAAGATGATATTCTCGTTGAAGTCCCGCTCTTACGCGACGATGTAACACTTTTTGAAGATCTCGCGGAAGACATCGTGCGTCTCTATGGGTACAACAAGGTAAAACCTGCCCCGCCATTCGTGAACCTTATCCCTGCTGAATACGAAAACGAACTTCGGCTTCACGACAAAATACGAATGGTGCTTGTAGGCTTAGGATTTTCTGAAGTATACAATTCGTCATTCACCGGAAAAAAAGCACTAACAAGCCTCGAGATTGAAAATCCAATTGCTGAAGAAAAAAAATACTTACGGACAGAGCTCGAAGAAAGTTTAAGGACCAATGCTGGATATAATCTGAAGTTCGGTGATACAACAAAAGTTTTTGAAATCGGAAAAGTATTTTTTAAAAAAGGAAAAAAACACGAAGAAAAATGGCACCTCGGAATAGCGCTTGGCGTGAAAGAGAATGATCCGAAGTTACTTCTCGAACTTAAAGGCGCGCTCGAAGAACTTTTAAGAAAAATCGGTTTGACGGAAATTTTTATGGTCAAAGAGGGGAAGAAAGTAAGAATAGAGTCAGGAGAAGACAATCTTGGGTACGCAAGCGCTGAACCAATCGGTAAGAATGGATATGCGACTATAGCCGAGCTTGATCTCGAAAAAATCACAAAACTGATAACAGAAGAGAATGAATACAAACCGATTCCAAAATATCCCTCAAGTATGCGTGATATATCGTTACGTGATGCACGGAGCACGCAAGTAAACGAAGTGTTAAGCGTCATACAAGAAACAAGTCCTAAATATGTTGTTGATGTTGATTTGATTGATTACTACGAAGACGAGCGTCAAAACAAGAACGAAAAGAGCCTGACATTTCGAATTGTTTTCCGCGCCGACGACCGGACACTTGAATCAAAAGAAATTGATGGTGAAGTTGAAAAAATCTTAAAAGTCTTGAAAGGAAAACTAGGCCTCGAAGTACGGTAAGAAAAGCAGCTAAAAACCCCATAAATAGAGACTTTCTAGGGGACTTGCCCTGAGCGAGTAAAACGAGTCGAAAGGTTGTTTTTAGCCCCGTTTTCTGCTATCCTTAATGCATAAAGAAGGCAGCACCAAAATTAAGAAAAAGGTGTGCTTTTTTTCTTAGAATGGCAAAAAAACAAGAAGAGAAAAAAGAAGGAGGACCCTCGTATTCCGCGAAGGATATTTACGTTCTCGAAGGGCTTGAACCAGTAAGGAAGCGCCCGGGAATGTATATCGGTTCAACCGGCCCTGATGGGTTGCATCATCTTATTTGGGAAATCGTCGACAACTCAATCGACGAAGCAATGGCTGGTTTCGCGAAAAATGTCGAGATCCGGCTCTTGCCGGATAATACAGTAAGCGTAACCGACGATGGCCGCGGAATTCCGGTTGATATCCATCCGCAAATGAAAGTTTCAGCACTCGAAGTCGCGCTCACAAAACTCCACGCCGGAGGAAAATTCGGCGGTGAATCGTATAAAGTTTCAGGAGGATTGCACGGTGTCGGTGTCTCAGTCGTAAACGCGCTCTCCATACATTTGAAAGCAGAGGTAACAAGGGACGGTGGGATATATATACAAGAATATAAACGCGGCGTTCCGCAATACAAGGTAAAGAAAATAGGAAAATCAGAAAAACATGGTACGAAAGTTACCTTCACGCCCGATCTCGAAATCTTTAAAGAGATAAAATTTGATAGGAAAAAAATCGTAAGCCATCTGCGCCAACAAGCGTATCTTACAAAAGGCATCCGTATTGTTATTATCGATGAGTCGGAAAAACCGACTTTCTATCACGCGTTTTACTTTGAAGGCGGGCTGAAATCATTCGCGGAGTATTTAAGTGAAGATGGTGTGGAACGAATCCAGGAAGAAATCTTTTATGTCGACAAGGAGTCAGAAGGAATGCGTATCGAGGTTGCGGTAACCTACGGGAATGAAATCGAAACGCAGGAATTAAGTTTCGCGAATAATATTTATACGCCCGACGGCGGAATGCATCTTACGGGATTCCGTTCAGCGCTCACGCGTTCATTAAACGATTATGCGAAAGAAAGCGGCTACATCAAAACAACTGAAGAAAACCTAACCGGTGAAGATGTCCGCGAAGGGCTTGTTGCTGTTGTTTCAATTAAAATCCGCGAGCCCCAGTTCGAAGGGCAAACAAAAGCGCGGCTCGGAAACCCCGAAGCGCGCACGGCAGTCGAATCCGTCGTGAATGAATCCCTAAAAGATTTCTTAGCGCGCCACCCCAACGATGGCCGCCGTATCGTTGAAAAATGTTTATTGTCCGCAAAGGCGCGTAAAGCCGCGAAAGCCGCGAAAGATACGATTCTAAGAAAAGGCGCGTTTGAAGGGCTTATGCTTCCGGGAAAGCTTGCCGATTGTCAGTCACGAAAAGCCGAGGAGTCAGAACTTTTCCTTGTCGAGGGTGACAGCGCCGGCGGGTCAGCAAAACAAGGGCGGGATCGCCGCTTTCAGGCAATTCTCCCGCTCCGAGGGAAAATTTTAAACGTTGAAAAATCGCGCGTTGATAAAATGCTCGACTCGAAAGAGATCAAATCTCTCGTCATCGCGCTTGGTACGGCGATCGCTGATGAATTCGATCTCTCAAAACTTCGATACCACAAGATCGTTATTATGACTGATGCTGATGTTGACGGCGCGCATATCAGAACGCTTCTCTTAACGCTATTTTATCGTTACTTCCCGGCAATCATCGAGGCGGAACATCTCTATATCGCCCAACCGCCGCTATACCGCTTGCAAAGCGGAAAAACAGTTCGGTACGCGTATAATGATCCCGAAAAAGAAAAGGTACTCAAAGAAATCGGCAAGGAAAACATAAATATTCAGCGCTATAAAGGCTTGGGAGAAATGAACCCGGATCAACTTTGGGAAACCACAATGAATCCCGAAAACCGAATGTTGAAGGTAGTAAATGTCGAAGACGCGAAAGAAGCTGATCGGCTTTTCGATATCTTGATGGGAAGCCAGGTTGAGCCGCGCAAACACTTCATTCAGGTTCACGCGGTTTCAGTCAAAAATCTCGATATCTAGGTTCCTTAATTGGAACTTAGTAATTGGAAATTGAAAATCTTTCACAAGAGCTTTGGCTCTTGTGAAATACGAGGAAACCCTGTAGGATAGGGAAAGTCAAAAACCAATGTGGCACAGATTTAAGACGTTCCTCGACGAGTCACGTCAGGAATTCAAAAGAGTGAATTGGCCAACGCGTAAAGAGACCACCCGAATGGTCGGCATTGTTATTGGACTCTCGCTTGGTGTCGCTGTCGTGCTCGGCGGAGCGGATCTACTCTTCGGCTATGGTTTGGAAAAACTTATCGGTTTATAAATGACGGGAAAATTAAGTGAAACAAAACAAGGAATCCGACGCTGGTACGCGGTGCATACGTACTCCGGTTACGAAGACGCTGTGGCGCGTTATTTAAAGCAACGTGTTGATTCTTTGTCTATGAATGACAAGATTTTTAATATCATCGTTCCAAAGGAGAAAAAGATTAAAATCAAAGACGGCAAGCGAATCACGATTGAAGAAAAGATCTACCCCGGCTACGTATTGGTTGAAATGCTAATGGGTCCCGACTCCTGGTATGCGGTACGGAATACTCCGCGCGTAACCGGATTCGTAGGATCTGACACAACCGACCCGACACCGCTCTCAAAAGAAGAAGTTGATGGTTTGATGGCGCGAATGACAAAGGAAGAGCCGAAATATAATATTGTCGTCAAAGTCGGCGAAGGAGTACGCATCATCGATGGGCCTTTCAAAGACTATGACGGCAAGGTAGCTGAAATTGACGAAGCAAAAGGCAGGGTAAAAGTATTAGTGCCGATTTTCG
>MHIZ01000035.1:0-7753 GCA_001817765.1 Candidatus Colwellbacteria bacterium RIFCSPLOWO2_02_FULL_44_20b
CCATTACTCCATGCATCGGGATCTCAATAATTGTATCAGCAGTTCGAAGGATAAGAGGAGAAAGTCCCCGTACCTCGTCTCCAAGTACAAGTACGATCTTCTCACGTCTTCCCAAGCGTACTGTATCAAATCGTTTCGAATGAGCCGCCTGCTCAACCGCAAAAATTTTATATCCATCACCCTTCAAGCGTTTAAGAAGCGCTGCCGTATTTGTAAAATGCTCCCACAAAACAGTTCGTTCCGCCCCAAGCGCGACTTTTTGAAGTTCCTGCCGATACGCCCCAAATCGATCAACTGGTTTCGGCGTTACGCCGCAGAGATATAATTTTGAAACTCCTGCCGCGTCCGCCGTCCGAAAAATCGAACCAACATTATGTAAACTCCGAATATTGTGAAGTACGACAATAACTTCGTTTTTCTTCATTGCGCGGTAGCGGTATAAGAAAAACTGTCGATAATATTCTCGTCATCGATGCTCGTAAGAGTTTCTTTGTTCGAAACTAAAAATATAGCTCCGTTTGAATTATTAAGCGCCTGGCTCCACGACATATCAATTCCAATACAAGGAGTCGGATTTTCCTTCTTCTCAGGATGACAATTAGCTCCGACCACGAAAACATTCCCCGGACTTACGAAACTTCCTTCGTCAAAATTTCTTTTAAGAAAGCTTGAAAGTGCCCCATCTGTTTTCCGATATTGGTATTGGAGAGACAAGCCTTCAAGTGAAACGTTCTGAGATGTTAGATTCTTAAACTTAATCCGCTCATTCCCTTCGTCCTTATTACTCTCCACACTCTCAAAGTCGTACACAACCTCAATAATTTTAAGATCACCGACAAATACAGTTTTAGTCGAAGAAGTTTCATCCTGAGACGGAGTAGGTTGCGTAGATTGTTCGGATGAAGAAGAAGCCTCGGGCGTAGATGTGTTGTTTGATGAATTTGAAGAAGTTGTCTCTTCTGATTGAGAAGTTTGAGAATTCTGCAAAGAATTTTGTTGTGTCTGAGAAGTAGCTACCTGAACCGGTGCGCTATTCTCCCTCCGTGGCGTCCCGAAAACTCCTCCGTTTGCCCCTCCGCTAAATGTATGCCATAAGAGATTGTTTCCGCGCTCCATTGTTCGTTTCGAATCATTCTCCCCGGCCGACCACGATGAAGAAGCAAAAACTTCATCACGCAAAGCGCACTGAGAATCAAAAAGCCGCAAACCCTCGTTGCTATTTGAAAGCGCTCCCGAATAAATAAAATCAGCAGAGACATCCGACACGACGTCATCATTACTACGCTCAAGCAAATAGAACCCGTCCGTTAAAATAGTTGTTCCTGATCCAAAATGAACCGCGATCTGCCCGCCTTGGTCCAAAAGTTGCCAGTTCGAAATATCAATCGCCGCCCCCGAAACATTTTTCAATTCAATCCACTCATCGTTAAAAGAACTCATCCCACCCATCCACGCGACCTCGTTAATCAAAACACCAATAAAAGACGGCGACTGCGCCGCCGCAAAGCTACAAAAGGTGAGTGTAGGCAGGCTTGGCGATACAAAATCAGAAGAAGAATCAATAGAAACTTCATCTGGAGACGTTTCAAAAACAGTCCGTTCGCCCGTTGGTAAGTTGATTATTTCGACAAGCGTCTCACCAGAACTTCCTGTGGCGCCAAACATATCTGAAAAAGCCTCTCGAACTGTATGAGAGGCTTCGGCAAGAAACGAATCCGAACTTGGTTCATTGAATGAGGCTGGCACTTCCTCGCGCGCCGGAACAATCTTTTGAATCTGGGCTTTTTCGAGCGCCCTCACCTCGGCTTTTAAGTTGAGTGCCCACGCAACGTACGATCCCCATCCGATAAAGATAAGAGCAAGGAAAACCATCATAAATTGTGACGGTCGCCACGAAGACATGTTAGAACTCATCTCAAAGATACCGCGCTACCGCGTTGCTGTCTATGTTTTGTCGGCCGGCGAGGCGCGACGAGGAGATAGTAGCCTGTGCTACGGCTCCGAGAAGCAACGAAGTCGGAGATAAAACTAGACGCAACTCGAAAGGAATATGGCCAATTTTTACTACCTCTTCGTCGTTCATCGTCGATATATCATAAGATACAATCTTCTCTTCACTCCTTGATGTATTAGAAAATTTGCTCATATCGCGGCTCACGGTATTTTTGAGATGGGTTCTAGTTATAGTGTACAGCTATTTACCGCTGTGAAGGTAATCGTAAATGTTCAAAACCGCCTTAACCGCGTCTCCCGCTGAAATATTGTTTTGCTTGTATAAAACATCAGTAACGTCCCCCGCCGCCCAAACCCCAAGGAGTGACGCCCGCTGTGTCTTATGATCAACAATAACCTCTCCGCGCTCATTAAGCGCCGCGAGATTTTTTACAAAATCAGAATTAGGAAGTGATCCGATTTCAACAAAAATTCCATCAAGTTTAAGCTCTCGCTGTTCGCCCGATACAGAATCAATGTAACGAATTCCTTCAACAAATGCTGTCCCGAAAATCTCCTTCGTCTGAGCATTAAGAATAACGCTAACTTTCGAATCCGCTGTAATTTTTTCTTGCGTTAAGGGATCGCCTTTCAAGGTATCTCCTCGATGCAAAAGATAAATCTTCGAAGCATACGGCAAAAGATCACGTGCCGCTTCAAGTCCCGCGTTGCCGCCTCCAATAACCGCGACCTCTTTGCCTTTAAAAATAGGAGCATCGCACGTCGAGCAATAAACAACACCTCGTCCATCAAACTCTTTCTCGCCCGGTATGCCAAGCTTGCGTCGCCGGCTTCCTGAAGTAAGAAGAAGTGTTTTACTTTCAAACTGTTTGCCGCCCTCCGTTCCAACCACAAATTTCGCGGTGTCACTACTTATAGTTGTAACAAGTTCATCGCTTAAGACTTCAATATCTTCCTGCGCCCGAACGTGCCCTTCAAGCATTTGTGCGAGCTCGAATCCTGAAATGGATTTTGTACCGATCCAGTTTTGGACGTCCGCCGAAACCATAGATTGCCCGCCGAATTCCTTCGCGATAAGAAGTGTCTTTATTTTCTTGCGAGCGGCATAGACGCCAGCCGCAACACCGGCAGGCCCCCCTCCGATAATAATTAGTTCATAAAACATGAAAATAGATTATTACATAAAAACAAGGTGGCAGTCCTGAGCTTACCGAAGGGCGCCAGCCGCAACACCAGCAGGCCCTCCTCCGATAATGATTAAATCGTACATACGAAAATTACAGTGCTCCTATGTGTTAACTTTTTAATCTTTAACTGCTAATCCCTAAAGTTTTCGCCATCTCCCGCTGATTAAATCCGACAAAGATCTCTCCCTCGATATCAATGACCGGCACGCCAAGTTGATGTGATTTTTGTATCATCTCTTCTCGCGCCGCGTCATCCGCGTAAACATCGTGTTCCTCGTAAGGAACGGTATGTGTTTTAAAAAATTCCTTCGCCATTTTGCAATACACGCACGAAGGAGTTGTGTAGATAATAACTTTTTTCATAAAAAGTAAAATGAAAAACTCGACCTTAGTAAATAGACTGCCGAGGTAACTCGTAAAACAGTATACCTTATTCTTCCTTCTTCCTGCCAAATAAGGCCCACATCATAAGAAGGAGAAGAGCTATGCCCGCTATAATATTGCCCCACCGAGCAAGAGGAAGTTGAGAAAACCCTAAAACCCAGGGCGAGACAAGCACCCACAAGCCGAGAACCGCTGTACTCCACCAAATAATCATTGCTGTGCGTTTAATTGTTGATCAATAAGTGCTGAAAAATTCGCGTAAGGAAGCGCCCCCTGAAGAAGTTCGGTCCCTACAAAAACCGACGGCGTTGAAACGCGACTGAGATAGGTTTGCGCTTCTTCAACATCGTTTTGTACTTCGAAAAGTTGCCGATGCGAACTAAGGCATTCGGCAAAAACAGTTTTTTCAAGCTCAATTTCCTGAGCAAGCTGCGTAAAAAGTTTTTCGTTCAAATTGCCATTATGTTCAACGCCGTCAGCAATCTCTTCTCGAAAAAGCGCGTCATGATATTCCCAAAACTTCCCTTGTTCAAAAGCGCATTGCGCCGCTTCCGCCGCCGCGACCGACTCTGGCCCTAAAAACGCGAGATCTTTGTAGACAAAGTTAACCTTGCCGGTCTGAATATAGTTCTCACGGATAAGTTGCTCTGTCTCTGAAAAAAATTTGCCGCAAAAAGGACATTGATAGTCGCTATATTCAATAAGGGTAAGCGGCGCCTCGGGGTCACCAAGAAGCGGCTCTCCTTCAATAGGCGGTGCTGTCTGAGTAATTTCTTCTTCGGGCAGTAGATCACCCCCAGGACGCGGACCGAATGAATAAATAAGCGCGCCGCCAATAATAAGCGCCGCGATAAGAATGCTTGTCGCCAAAAAACTAGTCGAACCTTTGCCCTGGGCAACGCCGAAGGACTTGCCCTCCGCAGTATCTCCGTGATTAACTTCTTCTTGTTCGCCCATTGTTCTCTATAGGGTAGCGTATAATAAACTAAGAAACAATGTTCCAAAAAATCAAAAAATTCCTCTTTATAAACCAGACTGTTCGGCAAACAATCACCAAAAATACATTTTGGCTCTTTTTTGGGCAAACTATCGGTCGGCTGATTCGCGCCGGCATTGTAATCTACGCGGTCCGGGTACTCGGCCCGGAAGGATCGGGGGTTATTTCCTTCGCGCTCGGCATCGCGGCAATGTTCACGATTTTCGCTGATATCGGCATCAACGGTCTGATCGCGCGGGAAGGAAGCCGTCATCCGGAACTTCGAAAACCATACCTCGCGACAGCATTTTTTATAAAACTAGTTATGTTGGGTATAGTTGCTGTCCTTATCCTCGCCTATACCGATAAACTGACAAATAACGCGGATGTAAAAATTATTATGCCGCTGATGATTCTTGTCTTCGCGTTCGATTCGTTGCGCGACTTGGCAGTCGCTCTTGCCCGCGCGATTGAAAAAATGGAAATCGAGGCCTTCGGTACAATTCTTACAAATATAGCCGTTGCCACTCTTGGATTTATTGCGTTGAGCACCACTCCCGAAACAAAGCCCTTTGCTCTCGCCTACGCTATGGGAACAGGGATCGGATTTATGGCAACTATTATTCCTCTTCGAAGTTACTACAGTAATTTATTTCAAAGTTTCTCGGCAAAACTTATAAAACCGATTATAACTGCCGCCTGGCCGTTCGGTCTGATGGGTCTTATGGGAGCGGTTATGATAAATACTGACGTCTTAATGCTCGGTTGGATGCGCTCGATTGGAGAAGTCGGACTCTACTCCGCCGCCCAAAAGCCGATTCTACTGCTCTACATTATTCCGACACTCGTCTCGTCCGCTTTTTTTCCCGCTTTTGCTCGTCTCGCGGAAACTGATAAAGAAAAATTCAAAAATCTATTCGAAACAGCTCTGACAATCGTACTTCTTATCGCCGCTCCACTTGCGCTTGGAGGAATCCTTGTAGGATCAGAAGTCATAAACACTCTGTATACAACGCAGTTCGCTAATGCCACGCTTACTTTCAAAATCCTTGCCGCGACACTCGTTCTTGTTTTCCCCGGCACGATAATTGGAAATGCGATTTTCGCTCACAACGAACAGAAACGGTTTATAGGATATGTTGTGATGGGAATCGTCGGTAATATCATTTTTAATCTTTTGCTTATCCCCCGCTGGGGCATCGAGGGCGCCGCCTTCTCAACGCTTATAAATCAGATAATCATCAATGCGTACTTATGGTACCGGATGAAAAAAGTAAGCGACTTTGCGGTTGTAAAAAGAGTTACAAAGGTTATCTACGCCACCCTCGGAATGGGAGTTATGACCTATATCGCGCAGTTCGCTGGTATAAGTATCTGGATCACATTAGTTCTTTCCTTCCTCGTCTACGGCGGTCTTCTTATTGCAATGAAAGAACCGCTTCTAAAAGCGCTCGTAACACTCCATAAATAAATATGGCAAAAACCCGCGTCGCTCGCATCATACTCGGAGACATCGGTATTTTTTATGGAGCGCTGTTTCTGACGCTTGCCATTCGATACGAATCAGCGTTTTTAGTTGACACGTTAAGCACTCACGTCGCTCCATTTTCTCTCGTCCTTATAGGATATATCGCGGTATTCTACGCGATCGGATTATACGAAACACGCAGTTTTAAAAACAGTCTCCGTTTCACGCGGCTTTTTATCGCCGGAATCATTGCAAGCACCATACTCGCGCTTATCTTTTTCTATCTCGATCCCGGAATAGGAATTGCTCCCAAAACAAATCTCCTACTCTTTACGATTATATTCGGTGCTATTGATTATGGCTGGCGATCATTTTCCAACGCCTCGTTTAGGAAAGGGGTTCCTCAAAGAATTATGTTTCTCGGGACATCCCCTGAAATGGAGAAACTGAAGAAATATCTCGAAAAAAACCCTCAATTCGGTTACGAAGTAAACGAAACAAATCCCACGATAATCGTTCTCGATAAAAACGAGATCGGAAATAGCGCGCGTATAGAAAAAATATATGAGTCGTTTATAAAAGGAAGCGAGGTTACGACAGTCGCGAGCCTTACGGAGCAAGTACAGCAAAAAGTGCCGATAAGCGAGCTCGAAAAAATGTGGTTCATCGAAAACATCAGAATAAGCGCCTCTGTATATGAAAAAACAAAATCAATAATAGAGCGCGGGACTGCCCTTCTACTCATAGTGCTCGGTGTGCCTCTTATGATGTTGATTGCGATATGCGTAAAAGTAACATCAAAAGGGCCGGCAATATACCGCCAAACAAGAATCGGAAAGAAGAGTGCCACGTTTATGCTCTACAAATTCCGGACGATGTACGAAAACGCGGAGCAAAACGGTGCCGTCTGGGCGAAGGAAAAAGATCCTCGCGTCACGCCGGTTGGCCGCTTTTTGCGCCGTACGCACTGCGACGAACTGCCGCAACTTATAAACATAATCAAAGGAAATCTTGCCTTTACCGGTCCCCGTCCCGAACGCCCCTCGTTTGTAGAAGTTCTTAAAGAAAAAATTCCCTACTACGAAATTCGCCATATGATCCGACCCGGAATAACCGGTTGGGCGCAAATTAAATACCAATACGGATCATCAATCGAAGATGCCCGTGAAAAACTTGAGTACGACCTCTATTACCTTAAAAACCGATCGCTCGCGCTTGATCTCGCGATTCTTATAAAAACAATAAAGCTTTTTTTCGTCCGCCCGCCTCAAAAAAGCGATTCGTAAAGTTTCGCGTAGTCAGAAATCATCCGATCTGATGAAAAAAGATTTGCCCGTTCACGTGCCGTGCAAGCAAACGATTCGCGAAGTTTTGGCTGAGTAAGAAGCGTGAGAATCGCGCCCCGAAGCTCCGAAACATTTCCCGGCTCCACGGTAAGCCCGGTCTCGTTATGCCGTGAAACCCACGGTACTGCGGTTGGAAGCGCGGTATTGATAACTGGAAGCCCGGCCGCCATTGCCTCAACCTGAACAAGTCCGAACGCCTCGGCTGGTTTCGTTGAAGGAAGCACAAAAAAATCCGCGAAATGATAATACGCTGGCAAATCCTCGTCCGAAACTTTTCCTGTAAAAATAAGACGCTGATGGATAGCGGAAGGAATAGTAACATCACATTCTGAAACGCCAACAAGTATAAGTCGCGCGGGAATGCCCCGAAACGCTTCAAAAAGAGTTGGTATCCCTTTGTAATATGCGGGTCGGCCGGCAAAAAGAATAAACGGTCCCG
>MHIZ01000035.1:7889-26039 GCA_001817765.1 Candidatus Colwellbacteria bacterium RIFCSPLOWO2_02_FULL_44_20b
TCCTTTGACGGACAATATCAGCATGGTACGTCACAATAATTTTTTTCCGCGGTCGGAAAAAAAACCACGCGAGCGTTGCGAGTGGAAATGGTTCATGAAAATGAATAATGTCTGCCTCGGAAACAGCGCGTCGAAAATCAAGAAAAAAAGAAAGTGATAAAGGCATTCCAAAAAGAATACCGAAACTCGCTGATCGCCGGACAGGAACGCCATTAATAATTTGGGAAGAACCAGCGCCCCGCGACGCGACACAGAGAACCCGAACGTCAAAGCGCGAATCGTTCCGAAGCCCTTCGCTTAATTCCTGAACAATGCGTTCAACGCCCCCGATCCAAGGGGTATAGAGCTTGGTAACCTGAAGAATTTTAAGCGGCTCCGATCGTGTCATAGTACAACTGTGTATAGGATTGAAGCATAGTATCAAGTGAATACTTATTACGAACAAACGTTTGGGCGGCCTGTCCGAGGCGCGCTCGAAGATCCGAGTTCTGAAAAAGTTCAAAAAGTTTGCGCGAGGCCGTAGTAATATCTCTCAAAGGGTATGTAAGTCCGGTCTCGTTATTATGAACAAGATCGCGACTGCCGATTACGTCCGATGCAAAAACAGGAAGTCCCGTCGTCATCGCCTCAAGAATAACAAGCGGCATTCCTTCCCAAAGCGACGTTGAAAGAAAAAGATCGCTCGCCTGAAGAAGCGCCGGTACATCATTTCGCGTCCCAAGAAAAGAAACCGTATTTTGAATATGAAGCGACTGGGCAAGTATCTCAAGTTCCTTCCGCTGATCCCCATCCCCCACGAGACAGGCTCGCGCATTCGGTGCTTGCCGAACAATACGGGCAAAAATACGAAGAAACTCTTTAAAGTTTTTTTGATGGACGAGTCGCCCCACGCCAGTAATTAAAAAATCGCTATCACGAAGTCCTAAAAGGCGCCGATTTTCTGTCCTGGTTGATAATGAATCGAAACGCGAAAACGACACTCCATTGGAAATAACAATGGATCGAGATAACGAGAAAAGTTTAAGGCGCAACGCCTCGATACGCTCGCTCTCCGATACAGCAACAATTCGTTTTGTAAAGAAACTGAAAATCCGCTCAAGAAAAAGATAAAAAGTGCGCGGGAAAAATCCGTACGATCCGATGTGAATGCCATGCATCGTATGGAGCACGGGTATACGAGAAATAAAAGCCGCGATCCTCCCGTGAATCCCCGCTCCCTTACCGTGCGTATGAACGATTACCGGTTGCTCATATCGGATAATTCTTAAAATACTAAAAATAAGAAAAGGATTAAGCCTGCGAAGCGGAACATCATAAACACGTGCTCCCGCTTCGCGAAAACGGTCAAAAAACGGCCCATCCGCGGGCGCGATAACCGCAAAATCAAAATCACGCCGTAAGCCGGAGAGAAGATCAAGAACAACCTGGGGTCCTCCCCCGACCTGCGTTGAGGCGATAAGAAAAAGAATACGTGGTTTCATCGAAGCCGCGGCCGGTGTAATATTTTTGCCAAAAACTCCATATCAAAGTGTAACAAACTTGCCGTAATCCCAAGAGCACCCTTAAGCCGCGTCAAAAAATCGCCATACCGAAGCGCATGTGCATATCGTGCCCGAGCCGCCCGCCACTCCTGTCGCAAAAGAAGTCTCCGTCCTTCAGTACAAAACCGAGAAACTTTCCGCCGTTCATAATTTTTAGAAACTGCCTCGCCTGAAAGCTCGAATTGCGCGCGTATCACAGAAGAAACGGTTGAAAGAAACGAAAGAGCATAGAGCGCTACCATCTCCTCAATATTCCCGCCCTGGTTGCTCGTAACTTGTACTGGATGAATTCGGTAAAACCCAACAACCTCGTTTGTCGTCGCGAACGTTCCTTGAAGAGCAAAATGAAGCCACGTCGGGTAATCAACGAGTGGAAGTGATGGAGGTTGTATAAAACCGCCGATATTTCGAAGTGTTGAGGTTCGAAGCATAACACTCGGCGACCGGATTGGATTAAAAAACAAAAGTTTCTGCAAAACCGCTCCGATTGGTTCGTTGCGCCACAAAGAAGTATCAAGAGAAAATAAAGGCACAGAGTCAATCTCTTGATCATTATGGTCAACCTGTCGTACCTTTCCCCATGAAAAAACAACGGAAGAATTTTCAAAAAGAGGCGCTTGCTTCGCGAGTTTGTCATACGGCCAGAAATCGTCACCCTCAAGAATCGCTATAAGTTCTCCGCGTGCCATCCGAAGCGCCTCATTATAACGCTTCCCCATCGTCGCTAAACCTTCATGCGGCAATCGTACATACCGAATCCGAGAATCGTGAAAACTGCGTACAATTTGTTCCGTAGTATCAGTTGAACCATCATCAATAATGATATGTTCGAAGCGCCCATATGACTGATGAAGAACGCTCTCAATGCACGTCCTGATAAAACGCTCGTGGTTGTAAGTAAGGGTAATAATTGAAACAAGGGGTTTAATCATTGTCTGTGGTAAGAAATGAAGGCGTCCCGACAACAACCATCGAAATATCGCGAACACCTAAAAGATGAAGTATCGCGGCAATCGGCAGAAAAAGAACTTGTTTGAGTCGAATAAGCCGAATATCAAGGCGAATCGGCTTTTGTGAAGAAGTCGTGGGAGCTCCTGATTGTTTCCTAAACAGAGAAAAGACAAACATTCCAATACCGCTTCCTGAAATGTTCTGAGGACTCAAAAACGGAAAGAATACTCGTGGGGTATATCCGTAATTTTTAAAAAGTGTGGTAAGCGCCTTCGGTGTCCATCGAGTAAAGTGATGCGGAGGATAATCTCCGACCTCGCGCGTTCCGCGCCATAAAGTAAATCGCCGAGAACTTGGAACGCTGACAATTAAATAACTTCGCGGAAACCGCGTCGCAACTCGACGAATAAAATCAACGGGATCCGGCAAGTGTTCTAGAACTTCAAGCATGAGAATCGCTACCGGTTCGGGCCAATCAGACGGATATGAGTCGATCGACCCGACCGCCGCCGTAAACCCTTGTTCTTGGAGACGTTGGATCGAACTCGGCGTCACATCAAGTCCAAGAGGTTGAAATCCGCGACGTCGGAGATGATAAAGCATCACTCCTCCGCCACACCCAAGATCAAGAACAAAACTTCCCCTTGGCACAGAGCACCGAAGCCATCGAAGAATAAATCGCTCAAAATTATAAAGCGGATAAGTCTGAAACGAGGAGAGTCGGGCTATGTAACCAAGACTACTGAAGTCGTTGTCTCCCTGAAATGCCTCATCATAGGAATGCGAGTCGTAGTCGCGCGGCTCGGAAAATTGAAGCCCACACCCCACGCACGAATAAATCGTATATTTTCCAAAACGTTCGAAAAGAGACACAGACTTTCCTGTTCCACAAATAAAACATGACGGGTAAATAGAATAGCTCATTCTAAAGATTTAAGAATACCCTGAACGCGAATATCATCCGGCCAAAGCCCTAAGATCCGCCCGCCAACGGCACGAACATCACCAGAAAAAGCAGAGTGACTAAGATAAAGTCGAAAAAGGTCATAAAGAAAATCTGGCTTGTCGGGAGCAAGTGCAAGGCCTTTAAGATAATAATATTCTGCCTTTGAAAAATCATCAGTAGCCCCATAAAGATCCCACAATCGTTCCCGAAGTTGTCCCGCTACAGAAAAACCTTGAGTATAAAATACTCCTCCTGAAAACGGCTGTCGTACGTCGAACCACGATTCATAATAGGTAACCAACGCCCGCGCAACCTCTTCATCAACATCAGTATCAAGAAGAGAAAGAGTCTGGTAGCCAAGAAGATAAAGCGTTTCCTCGTGCCCGATGGGAGATGAAAAAGAAAGCGCGCGTTCCGAGGCCTCAATAAAAGACCAGTAGCGATGATCTTCTATAAACGTCGATGAAACTCGGGTGAAATAATATGTTTTGAAAAACAACAAAGCCGCCCCAAAATAAATTCCCAAGAGAGTAAGAAAAGCAAGAAATATGAAAAGCGCGCGTCGCATTACGAAGAAGACTGATGAGATGGTAGTAAAAATGTCGACACCCCAAATGCAAGAAAGGTGAAAAGAAGAAGCTGGGTCGAGAAAACATCAAAAAGAAACATCCCCTGGCCGAAATATGCAGCCGGAAAAGCAAAAAGAAACGCCCGAGTAAAAAGCGGTAGCGTGGCTCTATAGAGAAGATGATAGAAAACAAAAAAGACGCCGAGAAAACTTAAGAGCCCAAGCCCGCCAAGAGCCACAAGATAGTCGAAAATGACGTTGTGCGCCCGATCAAACCAAATTTCAGAACCTTCGGTAGGAAGAAAATGCCGCGGATTGAAATGATGATTAAAAACAAAACTAAATTGGTCTGTCCCCCATCCTAAAACCGGTCGTTCAAGAAACCCTTCGAAAGCCGCCTCCCACGTCCAAAGGCGGGTTTGCGCAGTTCGCTCAGTAAGAGATATCTGAAAAACGCGGGATCCGGGGAGTGATTGGACAAACTCTGTTCCGCGAAAGGTAAAAAGCGCCGTACATATAAATATTCCGGCAAAAAGAATTATCCCAGCACGCTGGCGAAAAAGTCCACGCGAAGAAAAAAAGATAAACAGAAGAAAAACGCCAAGACCAACGAGAATCCCGAGAAAAGCACCGCGTGTTTGAGTAATAACAAGAAAAACAAAAAAGACTACTGAAGATGCTCCGCCAAGGATTTTCTGAAACCGCGACAAAGGATCGAAGAATAAGTTGAGCGCGAAAAAGAAAAGAAAAAGTAAGTAACTCCCAAGAAACGCGGGGTTGCCAAGCGTGCCGTGAAACTGGTGAAGCAAAGAAAGAGCCGGACCAGAAAGACCAAAAAGATGGAATGCCGCGAGAACTCCATATAAAAGAACAAACAGACCAAGGATAACAAGATAGGTAAAAATCTTTTTCCAAATCATCCGCGAAGAAAAAAACGTTGTAAGAAGAAAATAGAAACCAAGAAAGACAAGCATCTGAAAGCCGCCATCTCCTCGCGTAAGTGTTGACCAAAAAGAGGTCGAGGGATGTACGCCAAAAAATCCCGCGAGAAGATACACAGCAATAAAAACAATGAGCGCGATGCTAAGAGGTGATGAAAGTACCTCCCGCGCTCGCGTCTCAAACTCAGTATCACGATAAAAAAGAAGCCCTACAAAAAAGAAAAAAAGAGCAAGAAGCACGGTTACCCTGAAAAAAACGTACTTTCCGACAATGAAAGAAAAAGGCGCGAGAAACGGAAAAACAACAAGAATGCTAAGGAATGAAAGAATGAGGAAAAGTTGTGAGATCTTGAAAAGATGCAACGGAAAGATTGTCTCTACTCTACGTCAAAAAAAGAGCCTGAGGCAAGTGAATAGATGCGGCTTAAAATAAATAAAACCAAAACCCGCCCCTATAAAGAGCGGGTTTTGAAGGTCTCAAGGAAAACCTGTTTAAAGTCCGAGTAGTGAATTAAGCTTTGCTCTCGTCTTTGGGCCAACGTAGCCATAACCGGGATCGCTCACGCTCGTAACAATGCCCTGCTTCATCTGGAATCTGCCAACCGCCGCCTTGGTAAGTCCTCCATAGTAACCAGTGACAAGTCCTTCGGGATAAATGTCGGTGCCTTGGGATTTTAAGAATTCCTGAAGCGCCGTTACATCATCGCCCTTAGAACCGACAGTCAGTGCCTTTGAGTACTTCCCGCTCGCCGGTTTTGCCGAAGCTGGAGCAGAAACCGATCCGCTTCCTTGCGGAGCCGCTACCTGGGCCTGAAGAGCCGCCAGATTTTCAAGCAAAACCGCTAGGTTTGCTCTCATTTCATCGTTTGTCTTCGGGCTTGCATACGGTAAAGGTTTCAGAGTAACACTCGTCGTTGTCGACGGAGTTGTTGTCGTTGTTGAGGGAGTGGTTGTAGTTGTTTGTGCCGCAGTCTCTGAAGTTGAAGCAGTAGGATCAAGGGTAATCGTATCGGATATAACAGCCGAAACATTTCCCGCGTTATCCCTAAACTTCGCGTAAACCGTTTTCACTCCATTGCTGGAAGAAAGCATCCACGACTTTGAAGTTCCATAAACAATCCATACCGCGCCGGTAAAGTTCGAGTCATTGGAAAGAAGAACATCAGATGCGCCCGTCGCTCCAAGCGTCAAAGTTACTGCTACGGTTGTCGTTTTTGCTGCCCCATTATTCACAGAAACCGATGTGCCAGTTGGTGCGGTCGTGTCCGTAACCGGACCTCCGCCCCCACCACCGCCCCCTCCTCCCGAACTTGCAAGTGCGCAAAGCGAAGTTGCATCAGGAGTAATAATAATAGTAAGAGGACCGGTAACTGAAAGGCTGTTTTGGCTCACCGAACACTGTTGGCTGATATTCTGATCGTTGTTCAAGCGGTACCTGTCGGACGATGTAAGCGTAAAAGTGCTTGATGCCGGCACAACAACCTCAAGTGTTAACGCGCCGACAATCATCGATGTCGCGGCTGAGCCGCTCGAAATCGAGTAGTTGTTGCTGTTAATCGTTACGGTTGTCGCCGACGTAAAGCTAAGCGCCTGCGCCGATACGCTCGCCGAAAGAAGTACTCCTAAAACAACAATAAGAGGAAAGGCAAAAGCTAATTTTACTTTACGTTGTATCATTCGTTTTCGTTCTTTTTCTCCTCTCCGACTTTAAGTCGAAAAGGTCAACTAATCCCATTCGCATTAGAGCTTTTCACATTGTATGAAAAGTAGCGCGAATGGAGCTTAGAGTTAGTTAGTAGTCGTGTATTCTATCTGAATATTCTGTGCTGGAGCGTCAGCTGTGCCGTTTGTAGTAACCGCTATAGTCACATCGGTACCCGCTACCACCGCGCCATTAGTAATAGCCCCCATATCAGTGTTGCTCCCTACGGCTAGGTTTGTAACAACGGCTAAAGTCGCTACGGCACCTACAACTGCATTAGTCACCACCACCGAGCCATCGTTACCTGCCACCGCCGCAATCCAAGCTGTTTGAGCGCCCGTGTAAATCTTAGTAATGGTCACAGCAACTGAAGGTGTCCAAAGAACATAACCGGCGGTAATATCAACGCCCGCAGCTCCTGGATCAGGAATCGGAATAATTACCGTGTGTGTTTTAGCACCAGCAGACATATCAACACTAGCGACAGTTGCATCAAGAATCTCCGCTGTCGCTACAGCACCAGTCGCGATATTACCTGCGACAATTGTGTCAGCCGCGATATCACCAGTAAGAATGGTGGCATCAAGAATCGCTGCGGTATCTACGGCACCAGCCGCGAAATCAGCAGCCAGAATCGTCGCGTCAAGAATCTCAGTTGAATCAACTGAGCCAGCTGGCAAAACAACCACAGCTGTACCAGTACCGGTGGTAGTAAGAGTAATAGCCGCAACAGCTACGCTCCCAATTCCTACCGAAGTAGCGGTAACACCTCCAAGTTGTAAGTTTCCAGCAGAACCAACATCAACACCAAGCGTAGCGCTTGGGCTGACAAGTCCATTAACAAATGTCGCGATACCCCCCGCTGTCACGCTCCAGTTGTTGTCCACAATCGAAACAGTAGTCGCGCTTGCGGAACCGATCGTAATCGTATTCGCAACCGCGCCAATACCAATCTGAACAGTTTTTGCGTTCGTAGCACCCCCCGCAATTGAAACAGTCGTCGCTCCTTCACCAGCAGCGACACTGACATTTTGCGTTCCAGAACTCGAACCAAGGGTAATAGAACCCGTACCATCACTCCTACCAATAACCATTGTTCCTCCGAGTCCTGGCGTAACCGTAACCGCGCCTGCGCCGGTGCCACCGTAAATAACGGTATCAGCAGTCGTCATTGATGTAGTACCGATAACAACGTTAGCCGTAACATCGCTACTACTCAAAGTAAGTACGCCGTCACTTGTGACGGCAAGTGCCGCGACCGTGAGTGCCGCCTGAGCCGAGTTAACGCCGGCTCCTGCGACAAGCATCAAGGCAAGCACTCCTACTAAACTTAATTTCTGTAATCTTTTCATCTCTTAATTTATTTTTTCGACTTTTTCGTCTTCGATAAGATTTAGGAAATCTCGGTTGAGCTTAACCGAAACTCGTAAAAAGCACCGAAGAAAATCTTTATTGAAGTTAATACAATGTAATGCTTATTATCTGCTATGCATCGGCAGATAATAAAATCGACCTTTCTTAATTAAGTATACAACACAAAACGCGAGAATCCGTGTGGATAAGTACTGAATTTTCTAAAGAAATTATTATTGAGCGGAACGAAGCGCCTCTGCGACCTTGCTTTGAGGATCAAGCGGTCCATAAAAAATAATCTGGTCGCGATTAAGATAAACTTCTCGCGGAGCCCAAAGAGCGTCCCGAAGCGGTGCAAGCTGAAAGTTTGTTGCCGAAGGATCTTCCCCTCCTTTTGTAGTAACAAGAAGATACGCGTCAGTCAGTCGCAACTGCGGGAAAAAAGAAAGTTTCCCAACATATAATTCGCCGGTACTAAAATAAACAACCGACTGAGACCCGCCCGTCCGTAGCATGGGCCACAAGACAATAAGAAGAAGAACAACAACAAAAAGCCCGACAAAAAAATACGGGCTCAAAACTTTTTTAATAAGAGATGTATTCATAAAATAAAGTGTATAAATCCCCTGCCTCATAGTCAAACACCCAACCTCTGACCAAAAAACAAAAACACCCCAGTCTCAAGCTGGGGTGTTTTGTTGCTTTTTCCCTAATCCTTACTAAGAAGCCCACGGAGTCCTGTCGCAAAGCGACACGGTCCTGAATTCGCTAGTAAGAAATTAGTAGACCAAGACCTTACCTTCTACAGGATATGTATCAGCCAAGGTTGAAGGCGAAGCATTGGATGGCTCGGTACCAGGCGATGAAGAATCGTAGTACCAGCTAAGCCCTCCGAAGAGACCCGCTAACCCGCTCGTGCCATTGATGTACACCTGGAAGGTGTCGCTGACTTGAGCGGACGAGGTATCAACGGTAATACCGAAGGTTGCTTTTTGGCCCGCGGTTATAGGATATGGGGAGGAGAGAGTAACTGTTTCGGTTGAACCTGCCGCAGTACCCGACCAATCCGCATCACCAGTGCCAAGAAGCTCTCCCTTGCTACCGGAAGTGTAATCATACACCTTTGCCCGGCTGCCAACCGCTACTCGAGTAGCAATATTACCACCACGAGTAAGAACGATCGACTTGACATTAAGTTCCGTACCGCCCGCGGCCTGGACATCAAAGAGCGCAACAAGCTCGTTGGCGCCTTGTGAACCAGTGCTCGGGGAAGATGGGTTCATTGTAAGAACCGGCTCTACATCATGCACCGTGTACGGCTTGCCGTTCGCGGTAGATGAAGCAAGGATCGTTACATAGCTGTCAAGCGGAATGTTCGTCAGAGCGGTTTCACCAGTCAACTGAATAGTTGTTGATGAAGGCACGTCCGTCACCATATAGATGTCGCCACCTACGGTGCTGTTCAAGACAACAATATCTCCGTCAACAAAGCCCGCGCTCGAATCAACAGAAATTGTTGATGTAGCGCCAGCAGTATCAGCGGCAATATCGTCAGTCACAACAGAGGTCTGAGTCGTGCGAGTTGACGCAAGCTCAGTTACCCAGCTGTCAGCCGGAATGTTCGTCTGAGCACCCTTACCAATAAGCGAAAGAGTGTCAGCGTCAGTCACAGCCGCAACTGTGTAGAGCTGCCGCGTTGTCACCGCGCTCGCTGTGCTGTTCAACACAACGATGTCCCCTGCCGCAAACCCAACAGTCGAATCAACGTCGATTGCCGCAGCTGTATCAGCTACGATATCGTCCGTCGCGTCCGAAGTTTGCGTCGAAGCTGAAGTCGCCATACGAGTCAGCCGATCGGTCGCAACGGATGCGCCCCAGTCAAGACTCGCTGTTACTTCACCAACACCGATAACATTCATAGTGTTTCCGTCAGTTACGGATACGACGGTGTAGAATCCTCCGTCATCAACCGTTCCTGCTCTGGCTTCGATTCTTACAACGTCACCAGGAGCAAAACCACGAGTGGAACTTACGGTAATAGCGGAACTCGTTACATCATCAACATCTTCTGCCGCAGTGGCAGCATCGGACGTTACAGCTTCGCGAGTCGCGTACTTCGTTACATAGCAAGTAGCGGTCGCACAATCACCAAGGTTCTGAGGTCCAGCAACAGTAACGCTCGGGGTCGCAGTATTAACAGCAGTAACAACACCACTGAAAGAGCTCGTACCCTGAGCAGTATGAACCTGGACAACATCACCAATTGAGAAGTTTGCCGCGCTACCAACAGTAAGTGCTGTCGCGGTATCAGCCGCGATATCACCTACAGCAGCAGTCGTTGTAACAGTCTTCTCATAGATGCGACTTCCAGATGAAGTTCCGTTTGCTTCAAGCGAGTCGAGGCCCAAACGGACCGCTTCCGCTGAAACAAGCGTTCCTACCTCTGTTGTCGTACCTTTGACGTATGCAACCAACGTGCTGTCTTTTGGAACCTGGAGCGTAAGACCGCTGAAGGTCGCAACACCGTTGATCGGAACTGTCGAAATAGTCACATTATTCGCCGTAACCGAGACAGAGCTCAAGTTGGCGCTCGATCGGCGTGAGCCGAACGTAAGTTTCGTAATGTTAACCGCTTCGTATTCCGATGTGAATTTGACGCGGAGCATTTCCTTGTCAGATTCAAGTGTGTGCAAAACGGCATCGACCGGAGTCGAGCTGTCGGTCTGCACTAAGAGCGTACCAGTTGTCTGGACAGTAATAGTCTGGCCAACAACCTGAGCACTCGGTTGGTCGCCTGAGAGCGTTGTACCGCTCGATGCGCCCGACGCCGTAATATCAGCCGCGTCAATGTCGGTATTCACGGTAACTGCCGTGGACGACATATCAACGTAGACGTTCACAATAACACTGCCGGAAGCCGGAATGTTGAGCACTCCGCCAACAGAGAAGCTGTTCGCGTCATCAGTCGCTGAAGGCGTTGAGACAGTCGAGCCGATTTGCGTCTCGGATCCGTCCGCGTTCACCTTCTTAAGCCGCATATTGGTCATGCCGGTAATTGCCGACATATCAACATTAACAGCTGAAACATTCACGCCTTCCGCTGAACCGGATTGGAGCACGTAAGAACCAACCTTCGTGTTCGCGCCGCCAGCCACGACGTTTTGGTTACCATATGACGCGTTCTTCGCAACGGTCAAAGCCGCTGTGTTGATGGTCAAAGTGTTTGCCGCAACGTAGGCGTCATCCGAAGCAGTCGCGTAGTTGTTGGTTGAAACCCGGCGATAATAAACATCACCGAAGTCACCAATAACTGTCAGGTTATTCGTCGCGGCGCTTGCCATGTTACCAACGAGTTTCATGAGTACGCTCGTGTTCGCTGGAACAATATAGTAAGTGCTAAGCGTCGTCTGGTCAGTACCAGCCGCGTCACCATCAAAGTAATTCGTTAACGTTGAATTGCTGTAGATGGTTGAAGCGCCAACCATAAGGCTGAGTGAGCCAGTAAAGTCGGTGGCAGTGCTTGTACCTAAAACATCAAAGTCAGCCTTTTGGAGTTCGATGTCCTCTCCGACTGCTTCAAGTTTCCAGACACCAAGAACCGCGCTGTTCTGTCCGGGAGCAAGGTTGCCGCTCGGCGAAGAAGTGTCCTTGGTAACAGTTAAGCTACCTTGGGTAACGGTAATGGTGTTGTAGTTTGCCGTTTCACCAACAGGAAAACCTGCGGTTGCATCGGTTCCCGCGGCGTGAGCCACGAGTAAACTTCCATTCGTCGAAACACCCATCGCTGAAACGTCGTAGTCGTTCTGAACAATAAACTGTGCTGTGCGCGAAGAACCGCTCACAACATCAGCATGAATCGCGAGAGTCTTGTTCTGGCCTTTCGGAATGACTAAGCCAGAAGCCAAAGTAAAGGTAACGTACTTGCTTGATGTCGCGGATACCTCAGCAAGAACTTCGCCAGTGACGTCGTTCTTAAGTTTGAGGCTCCCGAGATCAGCATCAGTCGAGTTACCGTTGTTGTAGAGACGAAGCGAGGAAAGTTTAACATCCTCGTTCGCGCCAGCAGTAAACTGGAACTTACCAATAGGAAAGTCCTTGACTCCAAGATCAACGTTCCGAGCCGCGGCTGAGATCGTTTCAGCATCGACATCAAGGGAACCAACGGTTCCTGAGCCATCGATAACTGAGAACGTCGAACCGGTAACAGGGAATGAACCGCTGACACTCGCGGAGCCATCAACCATGACATCAGCCGATGAGGCAATGCCGAAGTTGAAAGTACCGTTCGTTGTCTGCGCGGCATCAATGTTGACCTCAACCCAGACCGCGACGGTCTGGCCTGCGGGAACAACAATAGGATCACCAGTAAAGGTGATAAGAGCTTTGTCTTCACTCAAGGTGACGACATTGCCGTGGCGCATTCCAGACGCGTCAAAAATCATGACGCCGCTGAAGTTGGAGTTCAAGCTGAACGCTCCACGCGTCACCCTGAATCCTGTAACCCTAACCTCGCCCGCGCCGGCTGTGAGATTAAGTTTCGTAACTTTATTGTACGCCGATCCATCAGGCAGAGTTGCCGCCGCCGGAGAATCAGACGCCAAAGAAACAGCGAGACCAGATCCTACTGGAACTGTCGTCCCTGTTCCTGTACCTGTGCTAGAACCAGCGACTGAGGTGTATTTAGCGCGAGATTTCGCACCAAAGTATCCAGCCGTCGGTGAGACTTCCATTGCTGTCTGCCACTTTGAAACAGCCGCTTGGGTAAGAGAACCGAAATATTCGGTCTCATTTCCTGGAGAACCAGCTCCAGTATCAGCAACTTTATAGCCAGCTCCGTTCAAGTATTGCTGCAAGCATTTCACAGCAGCGCCTTTTGAACCGATGGTGAGGTCAACGGTAAAGGAGCACGCTGTTGTAACGCTAGAGCCACCTGCCGATGCCAACTGCGATTGCAATTGGGTGATTTGAGCTAAAAGAGCGTTGATCTGCGCCTGGAGATCAGACACTGATTGTGCCTGAGCAACCGGAACGAACATCGCTGCTCCTGAAAGCCAAACAGCAGTCGAAAGGGAAAGCGCAATAGAAGTAAATCGTTTAAATCCTTTCATTTTCTATGCTTTCTAGTTTTCGAATTTTATTCGATAAATTTATAATTGAATCTTCTTTCTGGAAGATTACCCCCTGGATCAATCGACCAGCCCATCTACTCGTGAGGTAGGTAGAAACCGGCTTGAAAAAGAGATGTAATCCTAATAGCAATCTAAAAGTTCTCTCCTCCTTAGACAGGTTATTCCAAACTGAGGAACAACCACTATAAACAAAAAATCTCGCTTAAAGCGAGACTAAAACAGCAAAATACGCGAAAAACAAGTATTTGCTGACTTAGCCTCACTCTAAGTCAAAAACACTACATACTGCGAAAATCTACTATCTATATTCTTGTACTACCGAGTATAACGTACCGTCCTCAATTCTTCAAGTCTTACGCTCCTGCGACACGTTGAATTCTACAACGTAAAAACTCCTTCTTGGTTACGCTTTGTAACACCAATCTCCTGTTTCTGCACTACTGGTTGAGAAGAAATACTGTTATTTTCCTGAACAGAACCACCTTCCTTTTTAAGTCGATAATAACTCGAGGGACCACCGCCAACTTTTTCCACAATACCCTGCTCTGCTAAACGTTGAAGATCGTATCGGAGCGTTCTATCGCTTACATCCGGAAATGCAGTCATAAGATCACGAATCCGGCAACCGCCGAGAATCGGATCAAATTTCCGGATTGTTTTAACAATAGCGTTCATACGTTCAGTAACGTTGGTTTCAATACCAGATTGGTCTTTCGTATGAGAAGCTTCTTTAGAAGAAAGAAGTTCAGGATCTTTCTTCTTAACAATTCCGTCACGAGCAACTCCAAGAGTAATAACGGGTAAAATACTCTTTCCGCCAGAAACATCAGAATTTCCGGAAGCAACCAATCTTAAACCAGTTCCAGAAATAGGAAAATTCTGTTTTTCGGATTCGGAAGTGCTAAATTCGCGTCTAAAAGTATCAATCCTCTGATAAAAAATATCAGCATCGGATTGACTAAGCTCGTCAGCAATCTGAGCAATTTTAATAAGAGCCCCAAGTTGTTCTGTAACCACAGAACCAGACCTTACAACAAGGTCAATAGCAAGATTTTCCAGTTCAACCTTAAGTCGTGGTCTCGTAAAAGTTTTGACGGCTTGAAAAATGGAAAGACTAAGATCGTAACGCGACATTGCCAGTATTCTTGCACCCGGAAACAGGAAAGTCAAATCAAAAAGAAGGAACGAAAGAAAAAAAGAGACACCCCCTAAAGACCAAAGATAAAAACGTCAGAAATAAAGAAAACAAGTATCATAATTGAGGCAAAAACAGTAATACCCCGAAGAACAAGCTCCCGCCGCAAAGTATGTGTGAATGAATGAAGAATAAGCTCGCTAAGAACAAAGAGAAGCGAAACAAGAAGCCCGCTTCCAGCAAAGGGACCAAGTGGAAGAAGAGTAATAAGCCAAGCGAATTGAAAACCTACAAAAGCAAGAACAAGCGCGGTAAAAGCGAGACGTTGTACTGGTGATACAACAAGTACTTTAAAAAACTCACGATAAAAAAGAAATATTCCAAGAAAAAGAAAAGGAAAAGGAATCTGCCCTAGGAAAAAGTAAGTAAAACCAATAAGAAGAAGAGAGGTGTGAACAAAGTAATACGCGATATCCCGACGGATAAAAAAGAGTTTCTTAACTCCGAGGAGAAGGTAAAAAAGGACAGCGAAAAGAAAAGCGAGAAAACTATGAGAAACAAAAAAAGAAAAAAGAATAATAAGAAGAAAGGATGAAAGAAACCTTTTTGATCCTTCAAGCGTGCGAAAGTAGAAAAATGCGCTGAGACCTAAAAAAACAATAAGTGGAAAGGGACGAAATCCGCTTCCATATACCCAAAGAAGAGCAAAAAAGAAGAAAAGCGCCTCAAGCACTAATCTCAACCCCTGATTTTGCAAAACGGATAGTAATTTTTTGACCATGCTTAATATCGCCGCGAATGATCTTGTCGGCAAGTTTATCGAGAAAAGCTTTTTGAATAAGCCGTTTAATCGGCCGAGCGCCATAGGCAGGATCGAAACCGTTCTGGATGATATAGTCCCGCGCGGACGAATCAATCGAAACCTCAACGCCCTTTGTGCGAAGCCGTTCTTTCATCCGTTCAAGTTGAAGATCAACGATTTTCTCAATTGTCTGGCGCGTCAGTGATCGGAAAATAATAATCTCGTCAATGCGGTTCAAAAATTCGGGACGAAACGCGTCGCGAAGCGCTTCCATAACTCGTCCGCGATATGTTTCCTCTTGATCGCGAAAAACAGATTCATCTGAGCCCGAACGAAAGCCGAAGTTCGCCATCTCGCGCATCATTTCCGATCCGGTATTCGAAGTCATAATAATAATCGAGTTCTTGAAGTTGACCGTTTTCCCCTTGCTGTCAGTAAGCCGGCCATTATCAAGTACCTGAAGAAGGAGGTTAAAAACCTCAGGGTGCGCTTTCTCGATCTCATCAAAAAGAATAAGGCTATACGGCCGGTGGCGAATAAGCTCGGTCAGGTGCCCTCCTTCTTCATAACCAACATATCCAGGCGGCGAACCGATCAATTTCGAAACTGCGTGTTTCTCCATATATTCCGACATATCAACCCGAATAAGCGCCTTCTCGTCGTTGAACATAAATTCGGCAAGCGTTCGAGCAAGCTCTGTCTTACCGACACCCGTGGGTCCAAGAAACATAAAGGAGCCAAGCGGCTGATCTTCATCAGCTAATCCCGCCCGTGCTCGCCGCAAGGCATTTGCAATCGCCGAAATCGCCTCTTCTTGACCGATAACACGCTTTTCAAGAACTTCTTCAATCCGGGTAAGTTTCTGGGTTTCTGATTCAAGCATATTTGCAACAGGAATCCCGGTCCATCGGGCAACAACCTGAGCGACGTCTTCCTCGTCAACCATATCTTTAATAAATCGCTTCTGAGACGCGTCAGATTTTTTTGGCGTGGATTTCTTAGGTGAGAAATACTTCTTCTCAAATGTCTCAAACTCTTTTTCGGCTTGAGGAAGTTCGCCATAAAGAATCTGCGCCACACGCTCAAGGTCTCCTGCTCGTTCGACTGTCTCTGCCTCACGCCGAAGTTCTTCAACGTGTCGGCGAAGATTCGAAAGTTTCTCAAAAATTGTTTTTTCAGCTTTCCACTCCGCGCCAAGCTCGTCATTGCGCGCCTGAAGTATCCCAAGTTCCTTGGTAATTTCTTTAAGTCGTTTCTTGCTCTTCGGAGTGTCTTCTTCAAGAAGCGCTCGTCGTTCAATTTCGAGATTAGTAATCGATCGGCGAAGCTTTTCAATATCCTGAGGTATGCTCTCCGATTCAAGTCGCCGTTCTGCTGCCGCCTCATCAATAACATCAACCGCTTTATCCGGCAAAAATCGGTCAGTAATATAACGAGCCGAGAGATTGACTGCCGCGACAATCGCCTCGTCGCTAATACGAAGTCCATGATGCACTTCATATTTTTCTTTAAGTCCGCGAAGAATATTAATACTCGCGTCAAGCGTCGGTTCATCAACCATAATCGGCTGGAATCGTCGTTCAAGCGCCGCGTCTTTTTCAATATGGCGTTGATACTCGCGAATCGTCGTGGCCCCAACAGCATGAAGTTCCCCTCGTGCTAGGGCCGGCTTCAAAAGATTGCCCGCGTCAATTGCCCCTTCAGCCGCCCCGGCCCCGACAATCATATGAATCTCGTCAATAAAAAGAATAAGTCGCCCACTCGCGTT
Organism: Candidatus Colwellbacteria bacterium RIFCSPLOWO2_02_FULL_44_20b; assembly: GCA_001817765.1. Taxonomy (GTDB): domain Bacteria; phylum Patescibacteriota; class Minisyncoccia; order UBA6257; family Colwellbacteraceae; genus O2-12-FULL-44-13. The sequence continues at coordinate 24,726 of MHIZ01000035.1, forward strand.
CTTAATTTCCTTGATAAAAGCCTTAAGTCGATCTTCAAACTCGCCGCGAAACTTCGTTCCCGCGATAAGCGACCCTAAATCAAGCATCACAATCTCCTTACCCTTTAAAGGTTCTGGTACGTCCCCCGCGACAATCTTCTGTGCCAAACCTTCAATAATGGCTGTTTTTCCAACACCCGGTTCTCCAATCAATACTGGGTTGTTCTTTGTTCGCCGCGAGAGCACTTGAATGACTCGTCGAAGCTCATGCTCCCGTCCGATAACTGGATCGAGCTTCCCTTCGCGCGCCTGCGCCGTGAGATTGACTGCGTATTTCTCAAGCACCTGAAACTTACTCTCTGGTGTTTCATCAGTTACTTTCGCTCCTCCACGAAGCTGAGCAAGCGCCCGAAGTGCAGTCTCCCGAGGAAGACCAAAGTGCTCTAAAAGGTTCTTCGCCTCAGAATCAACCTCAAGAATACCGATTAAAAGATGCTCACAAGAAATAAATTCATCCTTGTTGACTGTAGCCGCCCGAGTCGCCCGTTCAAGTATGCGAAGCGCTTCTTGCGAAAGGTAAAGCTGGCCGACAGATCCTTGCGAAAAAATTTTAGGCAAACGACTAAGCTCTTCATCAAGTTCCTCTTCAAGTTTTTCAAGATTAACGCCCGCGCGCACCAAAATTGGCCGCACAAGCGAATCGTTGTCTTGGGTAAGCGCCGTAAGCAGGTGAAGCGCCCGAAACTCACCATGGTTTCGAGATGATGCGAGATCTTGCGCGCTTTGAATTGCTTCTTGAGCTTTAAGGGTAAAACGATTAAAAGAATTCATAAAAAGGTTAGTAAAATAAAGCCTTTCCCCTAACTACATACTACATTGAAGACGCGAAAAGCAATACGGTCCCTAGGGACGCTCTTCAAGAAGAACAGTAAGTTGAATATATTGATTGTTACGAAAAACTCTAAGAGTAATGCGTTCCCCAACACTATGTTCTTGGACAAGCGAACTCAAAGTCCGAGCCTCACTTACTTTGACGCCATTAACCTCGGTAATAATATCACCCACAAGAACCCCGGCCTTCGCCGCAGGAGAATCAGGAATAACAGCCGGCCCATCGTCGCTACCCTGAATAAGAGCGCCTTCACTAAGTGGAAGGTTTTCATCCCGCGCGATCTGCTCCGTCAACGTAACGTAACGAATACCAAGATATGCAGTCACAATTCTGCCCGTCTGTTTGACCGATTCAATAGCTCGCTTTGCTTGGTTAATAGGAATCGCAAAACCGATATTCTGAGCCCCTGAGGCAATGGCGGTATTAATAGCGATAACTTCTCC
>MHIZ01000036.1:0-233 GCA_001817765.1 Candidatus Colwellbacteria bacterium RIFCSPLOWO2_02_FULL_44_20b
AACGCCGGTACGAAACGCTTCTAAAAGCAGGAGCCCGCGATATAGGTAGCTACAACGGAAAGCAAAAGGACGAGATAATGCCCTACCTCGTAATCGTAATCGATGAGCTCGCCGATCTTATGGCCTCCTACGGTCGCGAAGTTGAAGGATCAATCGTACGCCTTGCTCAAATGGCACGCGCGACCGGCATTCATCTTGTTGTCTCGACCCAGCGTCCCTCCGTTGAAGTAATT
>MHIZ01000036.1:285-18612 GCA_001817765.1 Candidatus Colwellbacteria bacterium RIFCSPLOWO2_02_FULL_44_20b
GCCAGGTTGATTCCCGTACGATTCTTGATATGGCAGGAGCGGAAAAACTTTTGGGCGGCGGGGATATGCTCTTCGTCTCGGGCGAGCTCTCAAAACCAAAACGTATCCAGGGTGCCTACATTTCTGATGAAGAAATTTCAAACATCGTCGATTTCATCATAGACAATAACCCAGTAAGCGAATCTATCGATGAAGAAACCGAGGCTACGATTGAAAAGTCCAGCTCTAACTCGAGAGGCATTGAAGAGTACATCGAAAACGACGACGCGGGCGACGACGATGAACTCTTTGATGAAGCAGTAAAGATTGTAAGCGAAGCCGGAAAGGCTTCTGCCTCGCTTTTGCAAAGGCGCCTCAGAATCGGCTATGCTAGAGCTGCGCGGCTCCTGGATATTATGGAATCAAAGGGGCTTATCGGTCCTGGAGAGGGAGCAAAACCGCGCGATGTTTTCATAACCAAGGACAATGGAGAAACAGCTGAATACTAACGAATTTCAGAAAACACTAAGCGAAGTCCTCATCGAATTATTTGATAAGAAAGGCATCTCGATGGACAAGCTTGCCGCCGCCTCTAATATACCGAAGCGGTACGTACTGGCACTCCGTGACGGCGATATAAAAAATCTGCCGGCCGCGCCGTATGTCCGTGGGTATCTCTTAAAAATCGGAAGCATCCTTGATGTGAATGGAGAAATCCTCTGGAAACTCTACGAACGCGAAGACACCACTAAGACCTCGGGAGAAAAAGACACACTTCCCTACAACCGTTACGCCACGAAACCGATCAACAAAAACTGGTTTATCGCGGCCGCGATTGTACTGCTTGTCGGCGGTTATCTCACGGTTCGTCTTGATGATTTGATTGGGACCCCGAAACTCGAAGTTTCTCTTCCTGAAGAAATGACAACTGTGGACGCGAGTGTTGTTGTAATCGGCGGTCTTGTAAGTAAGGGCGACGCCCTCACGATAAATAACGAGTCAATTCTGGTAAGCGCCGATGGAAGTTTTCAAAAGGAACTCTTGCTTGAACCCGGCGTTAATACGATCGAACTCAAAGCAAAGCGCTTCTTGGGCCGAGAAATAAGTATGACCCGGCAAATTTTATACGAGCCTTTAGAAATCCCGCTAAACGAAAACGGGGAACCAAATAAAACAATAAATGGAGAAACCAATGAAGAGTGATCCTGCGAAAGCAAAAAAAGCTGAGGGTGAAAAAAACGAACTCGATGAACTACTTGCGTCGTTAAGAAGTAAGTACGGCGAGGAGGCGGTTATGAAACTCGGTGACGCGCGGCATGTTGATGTCGCGGTCATCCCGACAGGTTCGTTCTCGCTCGATCTTGCTCTCGGCGTCGGCGGTCTCCCCCGTGGAAGAGTCGTTGAGATCTTTGGTCCTGAATCATCGGGAAAAACAACACTTGCGTTGCATGTCGTGGCGCAAGCGCAAAAGCAGGGCGGCAAAGCCGCGTTCATTGATGCCGAGCACGCGCTCGATCCGCAATACGCCACAAAGCTTGGTGTAAAAATCAACGATCTTATTATTTCCCAGCCCTCAAGCGGCGAAGAAGCGTTAAACATTCTTGAAAGCCTGGTTCGATCAAACGTAATGAGTGTTGTTGTTGTCGATTCTGTCGCGGCCTTAACGCCAAAGAGCGAAATCGAAGGAGAAATGGGGGCTCAATATATGGGCCTTCAAGCACGAATGATGTCACAGGCACTCCGAAAACTGACAGCGATCGCGAACAAAAGCCAGACACTCATTATTTTCATAAATCAGATTAGAATGCAGATCGGAGTTTTCTTCGGCAACCCCGAAACAACGCCCGGCGGAAAAGCGCTGAAATTCTCGGCTTCGGTTCGCATCGATGTCCGCCGCACCGCTCAAGTCAAAAAAGGCGAGGAAGTTGTCGGAAGCAGGGTTAAGGCGAAGGTAGTAAAAAATAAGGTCGCTCCCCCATTCCGTGTTGCCGAATTCGATATTCTCTACGGCGAGGGTATTTCCTACGAAGGCGATGTTTTAAACGCCGCCGTAAACGCGGGTGTCGTAACAAAATCCGGAGCTTCGTTCAGCTTCGAAGGTGAAAAACTAGGCGTTGGTTTTGAAGCCGCCCGCGCAAAACTAAAAGAGGACAAAAAGATCGTGAACGAAATCAAAAAACGAATTGCGGCAACAACCGAAGTAGAATAATTTTGACGTAGAGAAAACAGTGTTCTAGAGTGAAACTCCGACGTATTGTCGGAGTTTCTTTTAAAAATTAATTTACTGCTTATGTCGTATTCCCTTTTTATTTTCGACCTCGATGGAGTCCTGGTTGAAAGCTGGATCCAGAACTTTGCTCAGGGTGACTTTACATGGCTTTCAAGAAAAATCCCGCTCGTAAAACATATGTTTCTCGACGGCGCCGAGCTTGCCGAACGAATTGTCGGTATTCCGCCAACTATCAAGAAAGATATCGGCGCGTGGATAGATGAAAATGTGCAGAGAACAGGAATCTTGACTGACCGAAGTTTGTTCGGTGTTGAAAAGATTCTCTTGAATGATTCGAAAAAAGATTGGTTAAATCACCTCGCGTTCATTCAAGTTCGTGAAAGCGTACTAAATAAACATATGAAGAAACCAACTCGTCAAAATTTCTTCATAAGTTCGCATGTAAAACCGCACCCGAAAATCCTTGAAAATCTTACAAAAACAACGAGCCATCCCGAAAACGTTTTGATAGTTGATGACAACGCTGAATTCCTGAAGATCGCGAACACTTCCCCATTCTGCTTCGGAACACTTCCTATAAGCCAAGGAACAGACATCCTCAATACCGCGTTGAATACGAAACTCGTACGAACATCATAACCCCGACTTGATCGGGGTTTTTGATTTCTTAGAATCGAGCTCCGTTAAAAACGTAGGGCCAAAAGACCAAAATCCCGATCGCGGTTGCGCCAACCGCCGCGAGAAGTACAATCGCCGCCATAAGATCTTTCATATGTTTTATCTTCATGTGTTGTTCCGCGTGAATAAAATCTAGAATCCGCTCAACAACAGAATTGACAAGCTCCAGACCTAAAACCGCGAAAATCGCGGTAAGTAAAACTGCTTTTTCTGTTCGCGTCGTCGGAAAATAAAACATCAGAAGAACAACGACAAAAGCGACAAGAGCCATAATCCGAAAACTATTCTCGAATCGAAGAACGTCGCGAAATCCGCACAGTGCCGCCTTAAAACTATTCCAAAGTCGTTGTGTCATAAGGATTAAGTAAGTAGAAATTCCTGAAAAGTTGCGTTACAAGAATCGGCCCCGTCCCTCCCGGCGTCGGAGTGTAGAATGAAAGTTTCGAAAGCGCCGGATCATCGACCTCTAAGTCCCCTTTTATTTTACCTCCGAGAAAACTATAACCAAAGTCAATGACGCCTGCCCCTTCTTTCAACGCTGATGGTTGAATAAGTCCCGTTCTCCCAACGCAGGAAATAACAAGATCGCATTCTTTAAGAATTGCGGGATCAAAACCCTGATCTAAAAGATACAGATCAGAAGCTCGTGCCATAAGGTAAGTCGCAATCGGTTGTCCAACTAAAAATCCTAAACCAACAACCGCGATCTTCTTATGGGAAACATCGAACTCAACGAATTCAAGGACTCGCTGAACCGTCGAAACAACAGTTGGTAAAACTGGGTTTCGATTCGCGTAGTAGGCGCCAAGTGCTCGCTCTCCCAAAACATCTACATCTTTCTCACGCGGAACTGCGTTTAAAACGTAATGCCGGTTAAGAGAAGTAGGAAGTGGTAATTGTACGAGAACGCCGCCAATCGATTTTTGATGGCTAATTTTCCCAACTTCCGCACGTAAAAAATCATTAGTTAACTGTTCCGGTTTGTTGAATTGATACAAACGAAAATCAACCCCAAGTTCGTGGGCTATCTTTTCCTTCTGTTTAAGAAAGCTGATTGAAGCGGGATTATCACCAACAAGGACCGCCGCAAGAATCTTTTTCGGCTTCGGCTTGCCTTTAAGCTCCAAAAGTAATTTTTCGGCAAGATCCTTGCCATCAATTTTCTGAATCATTATTCTTCTTAAACCCTAACTCCTACCTTCTATTTCCTAACTCCTATGCGATACGCCGGAAACCGAACACAAAGTTTTTTGACGCGGCGCTTCACCTCTGCGCTGCGTTTCGTGCGATGCTCCGAATGTAACGTAAGATACATAAGCTCCGCGAGTTCGTCCATCTCTCGCTCCTTCATTCCACGCGTTGTAAGCGATGGTGTCCCAAGACGCACACCCGACGGTTTGAAAGGTGACAGATCTCCCGGCACCGAATTTCTATTCGCGACAATACCAACATCCTCAAGTCGCGTCTGCGCTTCCATCCCGTCAATTCCGAAATTCCGCATATCGAGCAAAATCATATGGCTGTCTGTCCCGCCCGTAACAAGAGTGAAGCCGCGTTGCTTAAGTCCTTGCGCAAGCCGTTTCGCGTTTTTAACAATCTGTTTCCCGTATACCTTGAAGCTCGGCTGAAGCGCTTCGAAAAACATCTGAGCGACTCCAGCAGTAACATTATTATGCGGCCCGCCCTGCATTCCGGGAAAAACCGCTTTATCAATCTGTGTCGCGAGTTCCTTGCGGCAAAAGATAAGCGCTCCTCGTGGTCCGCGCAAAGTTTTATGCGTCGTCATAGTAACTACATCCGCGTAAGGAAATGGTGATGGATACGCGCCCGCGACCACAAGCCCCGCAATATGCGCGATATCGGCCATATGATACGCCCCAACGCTTTTCGCGATTGCGCCAAATTTCTTAAAATCAACTGCTCGCGGGTACGCCGTAATCCCCGAAACAATTACTTTCGGTTTATGCTTTCGCGCGAGCTTCGCGATCTCCTCATAATCTAAAAGTCCTGTTTTCGGATCCGTGCCGTATTGAACCGCGTTATATGCCTTACCAGAAAAATTCACCTTGTGTCCGTGCGTGAGGTGCCCTCCGGGAGCAAGCGCCATTCCCATGAACGTATCGCCAAATTCCATAAGCCCAAAGTACGCTTCAAGATTCGCCGGAGAACCCGAAAGCGCTTGTACATTTAAGTGCCACGCCGTGGGACTCAAGCGAAACGCCTTAAGTCCACGCTCAATCGCAAGAAGCTCAATCTGGTCATAATACTGGTTGCCGGGATAATATCGTTTTCCCGCGTATCCCTCTGAATACTTATTCGTAAGCGGCGATCCTAAGAGCCGTAAAATTTCCGGAGAGGCAATATTTTCAGACGCGATAAGATCAAGCGTCTCCTCTTGTCGCCGAGTCTCTTTCTTAAGAAGTTGTTCTAAGACTTTATCATGCATGGGGTAATAAAAAGAGAATTAAATAATAAATGCCTCCAAAGTATCTCGTTGTCGAGACGGATACAAAGAAAGTGATTCAATTCTCTGGATATTACACCATTGAAGTAATACTAGGAAACTGCTGATCCGAAAGCCGCGATAAAGAAAATACCAAGGCCGTTAAGCGCCGCGGAAAGCGGCAAAAGTTGCTGTGGCTTAAGGTTATAGTATGCAAAGATAGCAACACCAAGTTCATCAGGAAGGGGCGAAAGAATAAGTACCCCTGCTAAGAATAAGCCAAGCCCGTGAAAAAGGCGAGTATGGAAAAGATGCGTGACAAAATCCTTTCGAAACGCGTGATTATGACGTTCCCAAAGTTCCTCAAGCTCCGTAAAAAGTCTGTTTTTGAGAAAACCAAAGATCGCAAAATCGCCGAACGCGGCGCCAACCCCGCCAAGAAGCGCGATAAGAAAAGGATTATGAAACTCCCCCAAAAAATAAAACGTGACCGCCGCAAGAGGCGCGGTAAATGAAAAAGCAAAAAGCATGCCCACAAACAAAGCTCCAAGATACCCAAGTGTTCCAAGCGCTCCTGCGAGAAATTCAAGAATACCACTCCACGCAAGAAAAACAGCGATAAAAACCGCGATGGTAAAAAGAAGAAGATTAGGGTACTTCACAAAAAGGTTTAAGGTACCTCAGCGAAACATTGGTTGATTCGCATCGCTTCATCGTTCGTTGGCCGGTAACTTGAATCGGAATATGCTTCTTCAAAAACATCCTGAAGCGCAAAACGAAGACAGTTCTGAATACCGACCGAGCTTCGATCATAAAACTCCTGAAAAGTGCGATGAACGATAATTGTCCCTCCCAGTTCGTCATCGTTCAATCCCGCGACCGAGACTTGGGCCACGTTTCGTACCGAATCACAATCGTAAGCATAGGTTCCAGCGCCTTCAGAAAACTTAGCCTCAACTGTCCTTGATTCACCACGAGGAACAATGATTGTTACGCCGCCGAGATAAACCGTGTGATCGCCCCGGTCTTTATTAACAAACGTGATTGTCTGACCTTCTTCAACAGAAATAAATGGAGGCGCGATAGTTTGGCAGTCGTTAATAATAATCTTATTATTCGAAAGTAATTCGGATGGGGAAGATTGAGGAAGCACCAAGCGGAAAATGATAATACCAACCAAGACAAGAATAACAAAAAGTGCCACAAAAAAACTCGGCGAGTGTTCCGAATGGAGGCGCGAAGAACTTTTCTTAGAGCGTCGTTGTGTCATCCCCTTATAGATTATTCTAAGTATACACCAAAAGACTGTGGAAAGACGATCGCTATCCACAGAAAATCCGCCTCTTCGGCGGATTCTCCAACCTCAATCAGTTTCCCTATCTTCTACCTTCTATCTCCTGTCTCCCTTTTTACCCGTTCTTCTTATAACTTTCGTGAGCCCGTTTAACCTCTTCCTCCGCGGCACCATTATTCTCCCATCCGAGAACCTGCGTTTCTTTCTTCTCAAGCCTCTTGTAGACCTCAAAAAAATGCGCGATCTCTTCAGTAAGCATCGGATTAAGTTTCTGTAAATCTTCAAGACTACCAACGTGAGTAAATCGCGGATCCTTTGCCGCAACGCCTAAGATCTTAAAATCTTTCTCGCCCCCGTCGATCATCTTCATAATCGCGATCGGTCGCGCCTCAACAACACATCCCGGAAACATTGGGTTTGTGCAGAGAACCATCATATCCAAGTGATCGCCGTCTTCCGATCGTGTCTCCGGAATAAATCCGTAATCAGTCGGGTAATGAACGGGCGAATACAGAACCCGATCAAGCCTCATCACATCCGCCTCTTCGTCATACTCGTATTTATTATGGCTCCCCTTCGTGATCTCAACAACAACATTGACCGCGTCAGGATATTTTTTACCAATGCTCAATTCTTTAATATTCATAATACTTTTGAAGATACTCCGCGAAAAATAAAAAATCAATCACGACAAACAAAAAGTCCCCTTACTATAAGAGGACTCAAAACTAATTCTCTGTCCCACGAACAAACGGAACAAAAACAAATCCAGGATAATAACTGATGACAAATTCCCCATCCTCACGTTTTGTTTCACGGTAAAGTCCATTACCCATCGGATAAATAATTTTCCCGCCGGGTTTAAGCTGCTTCCTCCAGGGTGGAGGAATTACTTTTACTTCAGCCGCAACAACGACACCGTCGAGACCGTTTTGAAGAAGATCGTCCGGCAACCCATTAAACGCGTCTTTATGCAAAAAAGTTATTCTCTTTTGAAGCTCGGGATAATGGGAAAGATTTTTCTTGCTAGTTTCATGAAGTGAGCGTATGCGCTCAACCGCATAAATTTTCCCTTCACTTCCAACAAGTTCAGCGAGAAGCGCCGATTGCCACCCCGATCCCGAACCAACATCAAGAATTCGGTCTCCTTGTTTCGGCTGAAGCAATTCAAGCATCAAAAGAACCGTGAACGGCTGGGAAATGGTCTGCCCTTTCCCAATCGCAAGCGGTCGATCAATATAAGCAGATTTCTTCGCTTTCTCCGGGACAAAGTTGTACCGATCAACCTTCCTCAAAGCCCGCTCAAACCGAGAAGATGTAAGAACCCCTGTCTCTTTTAGATAACGTATAAGCTCATACATAGTATCCATAATCATATTATTAAACATCTGACTAAACGCCCCAAACGTATCACCTAGAAAGCCCAAATACAATATCTTCAAGTGGGTGGCCAACGGGGTTCGAACCCGTGATGAGAGTTCCACAAACTCTAGTGTTACCACTACACTATGGCCACCATTCGCCTTTTTACGATAGCCGTGGGTACCATAAAAGGCAAGAGGCACAAGATCCTTTACGAAATAACTTTTCGTCACGAAACGAAAAAATTTCGAGAGAAAAACTTGAAGATCGACGATGCTTATATGGTTAATATAAGCGGGGGGTCTAAAAGTTTCGGAATCGAAATTCGAAGTTGCAGTAGAAAAGGTTGTTTTGTAAGGGGTCTGTATTATAATAAAACCTATGGGCAAAAGGAAAATTGAACAATTCCTCGAATTCCTCATCATCGGTCTTGGCGTAAACACGGTTGAGAATCTTTTAGTCGTTCAATACACAACGAAAGTAGAAATAACCTGGGAAATTTTCTCAACCTCGCTCTGGTTTGCGATACCATTCGCAGTTATAAGCGAGATCATCGTTGATCATCCAGAATTCTGGAAGATATTCTCTCGAAAAAAGAAGGAAAGTTAAAGTTCACCCCTCCCTCTCTCTACGTACTACTTTCTACTTACTACATACTAAGCAAGTGTGCCTGGGGTCAGAATCGAACTGACGACGCCAGCCTCTTCAGGGCTGCGCTCTACCACTGAGCTACCCAGGCTCGCACTGAAAGCGTTTTGTACGCAAAAATTCTAATACAGCTTGCGAAAAGACGCAATCAGCCGCGCATTGCATCATAAAAGATTTGTCGATAGAGTAGACACTAAGCGCCCCCGTAGTTCAATGGATAGAACAATCCCGTCCTTGAAAAAGATAGAAAATTCTATTAAAATAAAAAAGTGAACGGACAAAGGATCTCTAAGAAAGAAATAGAAACTATTATCAGTCTACGAAAAAGAGGATATAGCCTCCCAGAGATTAGGAAGATCACGGGACGAGGTAATTCGACTGTATTCAGATATATTCAAAAAATAACAATACTTCCTCAGTACGTTGACGAATGGAAAATAAAACAAGGAGGAAGTAGAAAAAGGTCTAAGAAAGCCTGGGAGGAAGCAAGGAGTGAAGCGGAGAGGTTGGTAGATTTACCAATCGATAAAAAAATAAACGCGATCATAGGTGCCTGTCTTTACTGGGCGGAAGGGTCTAAAAAAGATCTCAGCCTTTCCAACACAGACCCAAATTTAATTAAAATATTTCTAACCTGTTTAAAAAACATCGGAGTAACAAAAAAAGAATTAAAAATCTCAATAAGAATTTACGAAGACATAGATAGGACGCAAGCAATAAAATACTGGGCAAAAGTAGTCGGAATAACACCAAAAGAGATTATAAGCGTCAACACATTAAAAGGAAAAAAGAAAGGTAAATTAAAATACGGAATGTGTCGAGTAAGAGTGAAAAAAGGGGGTAACTATTTTAAATTAATTCAGAGTGTTATAGGGTTGATTATCGAATCCCTAAGAAGCCCTTATAGTTCAATGGAGAGAACGGCACACTCCTAACGTGCGGATCGAGGTTCGATTCCTCGTAAGGGCACTGAGCTAAAAAGCTCTTATAGAAACGTCCCCGTAGTTCAACGGATAGAATAGCTCCCTTCTAAGGAGCGGATCGAGGTTCGATTCCTCGCGGGGGCACTAGAACCTTATAATAGAAAATAAATCGGGGTGTAGTATACCGGCAGTACGCCTGCTTTGGGAGTAGGTAGACTGGGTTCAATTCCCAGCACCCCGACTGAATGAAGGTGAAGGAGGTACTGAGCGCAGTAGCGCGAACCTATCCAATAAACAACCTCCACAAACTATGTCCATCCTTTTCAAAGATACCAAGGAGCGAAGGATGTATATTAATAAGGTTTTAGCTGTACACTATCCCGAGTTCAAAACGGGCAGTCTTTATTTCGGAGAATATTTGAAGCGTTTCATTAAAGATCAGACTGTTCTCGATGCTGGTTGTGGGGCGGGCGGGCTGATTTCAGAATTTAAAACCTTAGCCAAAACTTTAATCGGCGTTGATAGCGATAGCGAAGCTCTTTCCAATAATCACATCGTTGATCAAAAGATTCTCGGGGACTTGGAGAATCTTCCTCAACAAGAGAACTCTATTGATATTGTCTCGTGCGAATTCGTTTTAGAACATTTGCGATCTCCTGAACGAGTATTTGCTGAATTTGCTCGAGTTCTCAAACCAGGCGGGCGGTTAATTTTTCTGACTCCTAACCACTACAATCCTATAATGATCATGAGTCGGATTACCCCTCTGACAATTCATCACCTCTTCCGTAAGTACTTTCTGAAAAGAACTGAGAAGCCTTATAAAACTTATTATGCCGCGAATAGTTATAACACTATCATTAAATTAGGAGCAGAAGTTGGTCTTGTTGTCGGAGAAATTAAACGGGCTGGGAATCCTGAATATCTCTGTTTTTCTAAACTTACTGTTCTTCCCTCGGTTCTTCTTGAAAAAATAATTAATCGCTCTTCTCTTGATTTTCTCAAAATGTATCTTGTTGGCTACCTTGTAAAGTCCTAAGATGCGCCTTGATATTATACTGTTTCCATGAAACTAGAAGAACTCTATCAAACATTCGATGCTTGCCCACTTTGCGTAAAAGAACACAATAAACTCCAACACATCTTGGGCGTCGGTAAAACAAAAAACCCGAACTGGATGTTCGTGCTTATAAATCCGACATACCGCAATATAAGTAGTGCACCAAACTACAAAGGCCCACGCTTTCCTTTTATCGGGGTTAAAGACTTTTGGAACGTTCTTTACCGCGCACAGCTTATTTCTGAAGATCTTATCGAAAGAATCAACAATAAAGACTGGGGTGATACAACAAAAGAAAAGGTGCGGAGCGAATTCATGAAAAAATCAATCTATCTAACCAACCTCGTTAAATGCTCCGCGAATCATTCTGATTATCCCTCGCGAGAAAGGATTGATGAGCAGCTGAAGCTCTTCAAAAAAGAGTTACGAATCGTCAATCCAAAAAAGATCGTTTCTTTCGGCCTTTTGCCATTTGAAGAATTGACGGGGGTCAAGATAAAACTAAAAGATTATTGGAAAAATACAAATTTACAGAGCTTTTCTGTAACTGTCTCGGATAAAACATACCCGATTATCCCCTGCTATTTTCCTGTTGGCCGAGGTAATCCTCAGAAGGCAGTAGAAATCCTGACGAAAATATTTCAAAAATAAAAAACCACTTATCTATTGAGCATGGGATGCTCAGATAAGCGGTTTCTTTGTTTATCGTACACTTAAGCGTACTGAGGCATTAAATATCCGAGAACTTTATTCACAATGACGCTTGGACTTATGCGAGCGTTGCCTTGGTGGAACGCCTCGAGATCATCGTAATTCACGATAACCTTCGGGCAGTCTGTTTCGCATCTACCTGCTACTGCCTCACACGGAACAAGAGCAAACTTGAAGTGCTGTTGACTGTCCGGAGTCTTAATATGCAATTGTGCATATGTATCCGTCCGTATAACAACAGCTTCCCAGCCAGCTCCCTGAAGTATCTTCGCGAGAACCGTTGAGTAATAAATACTGTCCTTAATAGGATCGTCGATGCGTTCGAAAAACTTATTGATGTTGTGACACATACAATGGCCTTTCTTGTCCGCTTATTTCTTAAGAAAAAGCGGACTTAATAATATTTTTATTTCAATGTTCGACGTTCGACTGTCCAAACGATACCACTATATAGACGGAAAGTCAAGTAAGCCGCAAAAGCCTTATTTTACTCGTAAATCCTATCAAACTCCCCCATCGTTGCGGTATATTTTGCGTTTAAATCATTAATCGCCTGGGCTTCAGTATTGAGATTCTGAAGAAGCTGGCTAACCATTCCTGAAGAACCACCCGTACCATCAAACCGACTCTGAAGAGTCGAGAGAAGCTGGTTAAGGTAGTCATTATAAGTAAGAAGGCGATTAATAAGAGATATCTCATAACTAATCGCCTGCGTAACTAAAAGCTGGGCCTGTTCAGGCTGTACCGCTCGAAGTCCTATCGTCATCTGTTCGAGTTGTTTTGAAAGATCAAGCGCCTTTGCCCGTGCTTCATTGTTTCGCCGAAGTTCCGCGCGAACAAGATCTGACGCAAGCGCAAAATTTCCCTCTTTGTCATGATTGTTAATTTCCTGAAGGTTCTTAACTGATTCATCAGAAAGTTGAACAATAAGTTCGGCAATCATTGATCCATTCGTTCGCGCCTCTAAAAAGGAGTGCGGCACAAAACGATTGTCGCCTGCCCCTGAAACACGAAAAACAATAAAAGCGCTGAGTATAATGACAAAGAAAATAACAATACGTACCCAGTATTGGCGGATAAAACCCCGAAATTGATTGAAATTCATTGAATAATACGCTTGGAGCGCCCCTTTATAATAAATCACTCTCTAAGACAGTTCAAAAGCAGTCGAAAGCTAAACGCATCAATTATTGTTAAGAATTGAATTCGTGTCAAATATTCGATATTATTGTTTCGTCCTCGCGAAGTAAAAGCAGGCTTACTTTGTCGAATTCGCCAGTCGGCGAAAAAGGCAAATTTGCCTCGCCAGAGCCCTGCCTGCCGGCAGGTTCAGCGAAGGCGGGTATCGTATAGCGGCTATTATGAGTCCTTGCCAAGGACTAGATGGGGGTTCGACTCCCCCTACCCGCTCCAATTTCAAACTCAACGGGATTTCTTCTCCCGATTCGTGGGCGGCGGCTATCGCCGCCCATTGATTTTGCGCCGTTCCGCGCACCGCGCGGTGTGTGAGCAACAGGTTCAATCCGAAAACTTTTTGCAACAGTGATTTTTTGAAAGCCAACGGAGTCAATGCAGTCAATTCGTTCAGTGTTTGCGCGTCTTTTACCCAATTCTTGAGCGGTTCGAGCCACGCGGTTTGCTGGTGTTCAATATTCTCGATTTTCTCCTCCAGCGACTTCTTGCGCAAGAGAAGCTCCGCCTTCTCCAAGCGGTAGACTTCCCGCTCAATATCTTGGTCAAGATAGACGTCAAGAAGACGCTGGAGTTTTTGAGCGATAGTGGAAAGCTCGGTTTTCAACTCCCCAACAAGCGTTGCTGTATATATGGTAGCTTGGCTTGCATCTTTGTCAGCCATTTTCAGGAGTTCGTCAGCCCACTCGTTCGGCAAGGCATACGTTTTGAGAAGGTCGGATACCTGCCGATTCAAGATTTCTCCTCGCACGGCAGGCTCGGTACACTTGATAGCTTTGTTCTTCCGCGTACAGCGATAGTAAACGTATTCGTGGACATTGCCATTTTTCTGCCGCTTTATCTTATGCTCCGCGGTTATCATCATCCCGCACGTCCCGCACCGGATCGCTCCGCACAATGCTTGCGGTTCATTCTCGGATTTATAGACGGGGCGTCCTCGTCGTTTCAAAACCGCCTGCACTTTATCGAATAATTGTTTTGAAACAATCGGCTCGTGGTTTCCTTCGTGGAGTTCTCCCATATAACGAAACAAGTCTTCTCCAAGTTCTCCTTTGGATACGCGTACCAAAAGAATCTTTTGCGATTCCATAATATCCCTGATGTTTATCGTACTTTTGGATTGCCCGACGATGTTCCGCAATAATGGGGTCATCAAAAGCTGTCCGATCTTGTTCAGCACCGGACTTACGACTTCATTCTTGAAACGCCTGTCATACGTCTCGAATTCGTCCCAGAAGGATTTAAGCACCGGATCAGTGAGCCGCTTTACCACCTGCTTGCGGTAGGTATCATCAACAAGCATACGATACACGCCAAGCAGAGTTGGGTGAGGGGCAATAAGTACCGCGCTAATGGAATTCGCAAGTATCATTTCCAATCGTGGACCCCATGAATCTTTGTAAAGGTGTTTGAAAATGGAAACCACCGAGGAAACAATGAGGTGATGTTCGTCTTTGTTCGCGGTTTCCAAAAGATTGAAGCCAACCGGATACTTTGTGTCTGCGGGATTCACATATACCACGTCTTTCATCCGTTCTTTGGGGATTCGTTTCAGAAGGTTGTCAACGAGCGTCCCGTGCGGATCAATGACCGCGAGTCCTTCGCCATTGCGAATATCCTGCACGATCATATTTTCAAGAAGCGTTGATTTGCCCGTGCCTGTTTTTCCAGTAACGAGCGTGTGATACCGTCTGTCGGCTCTTCTCACCCGCACGTCTTTCTGCGAGTCGTCCATCTGCTCAAAATATCCAAGCGTTACATCTGCCATATATGAAGTATATAAAAAGACGAAAGGTTTTTCCTTCCGTCTTCTTAGCTGCGCCGTCTGTTGTGGCGTCCGTGCCCCGTACCAGCCGGGCAAAGCAATGGTACAAGGTGGGTGTTCGGCGTTTCGCCCCCGCCGGACACCCCCGCCGCCATACGCACAATAACGAGGGGCGGAGAGCCGAAAACAGTACAGAGTTGCCTGTATTCTATGGCGCGATTCGGGCGGGACGCAACACCACCTTATGCACAACTTTTATGCGGGTTTCAGGGAAGGCTACAACCTTGTACCTTTTGAGAAAAGTAGTATTCTTAATACAAAGAGTGGATAAGTCTAGATACCTGAAACAATGGATATGAACATAAAAGAATTTTTAAGACCTACAAAGGTGACGTGGATTAGTTTCGGCTGTCTTTTGTCCTTAAATATACTATCAGTAGTCGCAGGAATTATAGCCGCTAGCTGGACATTGATATCTGTACCATTAGTTCAAATGGTATGGTTATATAGTACGCTTTATAGAATTGGAGCTGACGTTGGAGGGAACGGAATTTTCGCAAAACCAAATCTTCTTGGTTGGTTAGCGGTTGCTGTTGGTAGTCTAATAACCTTGCTAGTTTATTACGTTTTCGCATCTACGCTTTCAAGGCGTTACCACCGTAAGCACGGATAACTTTCTCAAACTGAAAAACTTAAATTATTAAGGAGGGGTATAATCTCTCTTTTTATGTCCAAACTCAAATACGCTCTCTTTGGAGGAGTAATTTTTGCATTACTAATAATCTTCCCCTTCAGCACATCCGCTCAGACTGTCACTATAGATAACGACTTATCTCCTGGAACTTTGGGTTATTGGTCAGTCATGGTGATGGATGGCGGCCAGTCTCGTACCGCTTTTATTACTGCCAGGCGTGCATTTACTGGAGATATATTCACCGAAAATGTCTTGTTTGACTATTTTAGTTATGTAGATATCGGCCCACAAGGACAGGCATTCCTTTTATCAGGAACAATTCCCACGATTGACGTTACTGACCCTGATAAGGTTTCAAGTTCCGGTCAATTCATCGGTGCAAACGGAAATACGATTAACTGGACTGTAGCTAGTGCTATTCCAAACAACGGTAAGATAATGACGAACCGCATAGTCTTCAGGACAGCAAACGGAGGACCACTAGGCCCGCTTCGCTTTTACCAGTATTTAGACGAAGATGTTGAATCTGTCGGCGACGATGTATTTTTCACCAAAGGTTCGCTTATCGGACGCAACCTGGAGTTATTTACAATGGACAATAAAGAAGTGTACGGCGTAAGTCAATCGGGTGTATTTGACATTTTTTCTGGTTTAGAAAACACAACTTTTGCTGGGTGGGCTGCCGACGCTTTTGACTCAATGAGGCCGTGAATCACAGGCGCCGGACAGCAAGTATCTTTAGAAGGCGTGATCACAAATTTACCTCTTTTTACCCATCCGCAACTTGGAACAGTACGAGGACCAAGGGATGTGGTCTCGGTTCTCGCGTGGGATGTAAATCCTCAACTCAACACCGCGACTATTGTTACTACGTTAGGAGGAATACCCGACGTTACAAGTGCTTTCATACCTCCCCACATAACCCCTCCTGGACAGAGAACTGTCCTTGGAAATATCAATCCAGCTTTTCCAACAATCGTCCTGACTCATGGTTTACTGGAAGCAAATACAGATCCAACCTCCTTATGGACATCTTACTTCGAGGCAAAACAAGCGGGGCGGTCGCCACTGATCCTATCAAGATGGTGAGCAATGAAACTACCCTCACGATTTTAGGTCTTCTGCTTGCTTTCGCCGGTCTTATTGGGTACGGAACTTTTAAAATAATTCATTACGAAGTCATGAAAAGTGTTGAAGGAGAAAGGAAGAAGTCTAAGATAGAGACACAAGTCAATACTGGTTTTGCAATTTGGCAAACTTACGTTTACGGAAAAGCAGTCAATAAAGGGGAAGAGCGAGAAAGAGGAGTTTTAACAAAATTACTGGATCAATCTATTGAAGAGACTGAAAAGGCATTAAAAATAATAGCAGATCTTGATGAAGAAGCGAAAAAGGATGATGAGGTATTGATTTGTGTTTGTAAAAATAATCTATCTTATTATTATGCCGAGCGACGATATGAAAAAGATAGGGCAATCACTTATGCGCTAATAAATGACGTGATGGAAAAAATAAAAAAATACCCCGACCGTGCTACCGAATGGGGTAAGAGTTACGAGTTTATTAAAAAACAATATGTTCCTACCTAAGAATCAATCACTAATTCTTATTATCATATTCCTTATACTACTATATACTAAACCTATTTCGCTGTTCCAGACTGTGGATCCATGTGTATAGATAAAAAATCACCCAAACGTATTTTGGGTAATGTAAAATTAGTTAATTTTACAAAACGGTATGCATTCGCATTTTCTTTTTTCGACTTTTTGATTTTTTTGTTTAGGTAGACCATGGGTCGAGTAGTAAACCGATCCTCGAAAAATGTAAAGATTGTTTTGTTGAATAGTCTCAACATAGATTTTCATTCTGACGGCTTCATCCTAAGTAACAGGTCTTCTCCTCATTAGAGGAGTCGCCCGTAGCGAAAGCGAAACTTAACATCTCTTACTAAATCAATCAAGAGGTACTATTCAAACAATAGTATTATAACAGAGATTTTGAATATAAACCATAGCATTTTTTGGCTTATCTAAGCCAGATAGCGAATGTTATGCACAGTCTCGGTTTTTGCAGGGCAACCAGCCCGTCATATATTAGCGAAGCCCCGCCAGTAGGCGGGGCGGAGCGAACAAGATATATAAGTCGGGGGAGAATGTTTTTGAATTTCACCAATCGGCACGGGGGTTTTGGGAGTTGAAACTCACGGACTCTTGAGAGTCCGCACCTCAATCCGCAAGTTGAGCAAATCAGGGATTTCTGATACTGTGATTTTGGAGATAGGTTCGAGCGTAGTTCAAAAGAATCTCCAGTTTTCTAGTGAGAGTTACAGAATCTCCCATTTCACGGGCGGCGGCTATCGCCGCCCATTGATTTTCAGGCGCTCCGCGCACCGCGCGGTGAGATAACAACAGGTTCGAGCCGAAGATTCTTGGGGACAACAGAGTAAGTTCTACGTCTTCTTATACTACGAAAACACAGCGCTAGCTGGTTTAAAACAGAAATGCTATAATAGGTTATATAACTTAACATGGCATATCCAATAGAGAAAAAAGAGAAAGCTGTCCAGCTACGTAAACGCGGCTATTCTCTTAAAGAGGTGAGTCAGGTATTGTCCGTGCCTAAAAACACACTCTCACAGTGGCTCCGAGATATTATCCTCACACAAAGGAGTAAAAAAAGGTTACTTTCTAAAATACGAATCGGCCAACTGGTTTCTGCTGAAAAGAAAAAACAAAAAGTCTCAGAAATCTATGAAGAATACCTTAGCAAGGCGAGAAAAGAAATTAAAAAGTTAAAAAATGACCCGGATATAACAAGGGTGCTGTGTGCCCTTCTTTTCTGGTGTGAAGGAAACAAAAGTATTCAAGGAGGAATGCGATTCACAAATTCAGACCCTCGACTCGTGAAAACATTCTTAAATCTGCTCCGGAATTCATTCTTTGTCGAAGAAAAAAAATTTAGAGTGTGTATCCATCTTCATTCTTATCACAATCCAGAAAAACAAATAAAATACTGGTCGGCTATTACAAAAATTCCACGAAACCAGTTTATTAAACCATTTCTTAAAAAGAATACTGGAAAAAGAATAAGAAATGGTTATAATGGCTGTGTATCTCTACGCTACTACGATACAAAAGTCGCCCGAAAACTTTTAGCAACTGCACAGGTATTTTTAGAAAAGAAGGGGGTGTAAGCTCAATGGCAAACTGCCGCTCTCCAAAAGCGGACTTCCCCGTTCGAGTCGGGGCGCCCCCGCAACCGAAACGCCACAGTCCATCAACGAGCGGATGAGGGTAGAAAATAAAAACGGGCGAATGTCCGTTTTTATTTTTTGATGACTTTCAAA
>MHIZ01000037.1:0-3915 GCA_001817765.1 Candidatus Colwellbacteria bacterium RIFCSPLOWO2_02_FULL_44_20b
ACTCATATTTATCGGAATCGAAGGAAAAAATACAGATGCACCCTTCGGCGAGTTCCGGACGAACGCTTAAGCCACAGGATTATACAACGTCGTTTCATCGACCACTTCAGTATTATTTTAAGGCGATCCAAAAGGCGGGGCTTTTTGTGGCTCGGCTTGAAGAATGGAGTTCACATAAGAAAAGCGAGCCGGGATTGCGGGCGAAAGCGGAAAATATCGCGCGCGCGGAGATTCCACTTTTTCTCTACTTTGGCGTTCGAAAACATATTTGAAGAAGTATGTAGAAAGTAGAATGTAGAATGTAGTAAGATAAGAGGGTACACATATGAAATCGTCATATAGATTTATTGGGGATTTTGATCTTAGTAAGATTTTTATCCGAAGCGAGGATCGGGAGCTTTTGCACCAGTTGTCGCACGTTTTGCGGCTTCATGAGGGCGATCATATTTTTATCGGCGATGGGAAGGGGACTGAGGCGCTTTGTGAGATTACCTCACTTGAGAAAGATTGGGCGGAATTTAAGGTTATCGAAACTTCTGAGAATGAGCGAGAACTTTCGCATACAATTATTTTGTATTGTTCGATTTTGAAACGCGATAATTTTGAGCTTGTTGTCCAGAAAGCAACGGAAGTCGGTATTAAGGAAATTGCGCCGATTCTTTTGAAGCGGACAGTGAAACTAGGCCTTGATAAAGAGCGTCTTTCTGACATTGTTCGCGAGGCGGCGGAGCAGTCGGGACGAGGATTTCTACCCGTGCTTCACGAACCGATGGACTTTGAGGGAGCGATCGAGCACGCGAAAGAAAACGAGATTAATTTGTTTTTTGACGTGAACGGAGAGGTTTTTGAAGTTGATCGGCTTCGGGTTTCGTCCGGCGGACGGCTTGGTATTTTTATCGGACCGGAGGGCGGATGGGATCAGGAAGAAATCAAACGAGCGCACGAGAGTAAGTTTAAACTTGTAAGCCTCGGAGCCCTGACACTTCGCGCTGAGACAGCCGCAATTGTCGCGTCGTACTTAGCGGCGCTTGTAGGGCAGGAAACAGGAGATAGAAGGTAGAAGACAGAAGGAGGGGTGTTCTTAATCGAAGATTTTCACGAGATACGCGTCAATGTCGCGTTGGTCGAGGCCGTAAAAGTTCTTGTTTTGGTTTTTGAGATACGCCGCAAGTTCAACGCCGACATATCGCCAGTGCCAGGGTTCGAAAACGTAGTAACTGTTGTTTTGCGGATATGAAAGTACAAAGCCGTACTTGTAGGCGTTATTTAAAAGCCATTGATACGCTCCTGTTGTTTCAAAGCCGGCGAGCTCCCCGCCTAAACCGGTTGTTATGAAATCAACTGTTGTGCCGAGTTGGTGTTCTGAATATCCTTGGTCGGCAGAGAATTGGTTCGCGGTTCCGCTTCCATAGGTCACGGAGTAGACGGACTTTAATGATTTTTGTTCCTCGAACGAGCGGTAGGCGGACTTTATATAGAGTGTTATGTTTTGTGCTTTTGCCGCGTTCATAACCCCTAAGAGGCGAGGCGAAATTGACGCGTGAATTTTTTCGGCGCGAGTATTGCTGTAGGTGTAGTCTACAGGGATTTCAACAAGGCGCTCCGGCGCGTAATGTTCGTTTAAGAAAAATACTTTTGAATATTTTTGAAGGAGTTCGGGATCGGTTTTGCTCAACTTTTCGAGCGTACCGACAGTTCCGGAAATTGATCCGACTTCCTGTTCAACGCCACCAAGCTTTTCTTCAATTGCTGAAGATTTTTGTTTTTCCTGGCTTAGTTCTTTTGAAAGCGAGGTATGGGTTTCTTTGATGCTCCCTTCAAGGGTTTTCGCGGTTGTGTCGAGCGTTGTTTCAAGCGAGTTTACACGATTTGAGAGTAGGGCGATGTTTTGATTGAGACTAGTAATGCGTACATAGCCATATACAGATGCCCCGATAAGCAAAAGGAAAATGAGGAGCGTAAACCCCCATTGCTTCAAAAAAGTGAGGATACTATCTCTATTCATACGGGTTAAGTATAGCAAGAATTGGGTATGGGTGGGCAATTTTTCTTTTGTTTTGGGGAGTAGTAGAATGAGGCGATACAAGCGATGAAGGATACTACTGGAGTTTAGATCCTTTCCTTTCCACCAGATTACCAAGTTTGAACCCAAGCAAAATAAGGTCATTTTGGACCAAAGATGTCACGAGAATTATGCAAAAGAAATCATCAAATAAAGATTTACACAAGGCAGGCCAAGCAAAGAAAGACGAGTTTTATACTCAGCTTGCCGATATTGAAAAGGAGCTCAAACACTACAAAGAACAATTTTATGGCAAGGTTGTTTATTGCAATTGCGATGATCCATTTGAGAGTAACTTTTTTAAGTATTTTGCTGCTAATTTTAAACCATTAAAGCTAAAGAAACTTATTACTACAAGCTATGTTAAATCGCCGATTGTCGGTGGGCAGCTACCGCTGTTTGAGGTGGAAGGGTTGAAACCATCGGGCAAAGAGCCGTTTAAAATCGAAATCGAAGAAGTACCGGATACTGATGGCGATGGTGCGGTAAACCTTGACGATGTAGAGTATTTACTAAAACACGACAAAAATATCGCAACTTCCCTACGCGGTAACGGCGACTTCCGTAGCGACGAGTGCATCGAGCTATTCAAACAATCCGATATAGTTGTTACTAATCCACCCTTTTCTCTATTCCGTGAATATGTCGCGCAGCTAATGGAATATAACAAGAAGTTTTTGATTATTGGAAATGTAAATTCGATTACCTATAAGGACTGTTTCAAGTTTATAAAAGAAAATAGAATGTGGCTCGGAATAAGTATTCATAGTGGTGATCGTGAGTTTCGTGTACCAGATGATTACCCTTTAGAGGCTGCGGGTTTTAGAATTGATGCCGACGGAAATAAATATATTCGTGTAAAAGGAGTGCGCTGGTTTACAAATTTGGATTATGATGAGCGACATGATAATTTTGTATTTTATAAAAAATATACTTCCGATGAATATCCTAAGTATGATAATTACGATGCAATAGAAGTTTCTAAAACGGTAGATATTCCTATGGATTATGATGGTATAATGGGTGTACCGATAACTTTTCTCGATAAGTATAATCCAGATCAATTCGAGATTGTGGGTATGGCCAAAAGAGGAGCGGGGGATCCTGCCTTAAAAAGTAAAGTTTATACAATTAAGGATGCAAAAAATTATAGTGATCTAAATGCCGGACCGGTTCTAAAAACCTCAACAGGTCTTAGAAACACCTATCCGCGCCTTCTTATTCGTAAAATGAAATAATATGAAAATTGATTTACACAAGATCACAATCCGTAAAGTGATAGTCGGCTATAAAGATAGCGCCGAGGAGGGCGTAGTGGCTTATGGTGGTAAACTTGATATTCGCCCCAAATATCAGCGTGAGTTTGTGTACAAAGAGAAACAACGCAATGCTGTGATTGAAACTATAAAAAACAGTTTTCCTTTGAATGTGATGTATTGGATGATCAGAGAGGATGGCGGCTACGAAGTACTGGACGGCCAACAACGCACTATTAGTATTGGGCAATATGTTAATGGCGATTTCTCATTGAATGATCGCTTTTTTCATAATCTGACCAAAGAGGAGCAGAATAAAATTTTGGATTATGAACTAATGATTTACTTTTGCGAAGGTACGGATAAAGAACGGCTTGACTGGTTTAGGATTATCAACATTGCCGGGGAAAAACTGACCGATCAAGAAATTCGTAATGCGGTTTACACGGGGCCGTGGCTCTCGGATGCGAAATTTAAGTTTAGTAAATCAAATTGTGTCGCATATCTTTTAGCAAACGATGGCGGACAATTGATTAGTAGCTCGCCAATCCGGCAGGAATATTTAGAAGCCGCTCTTTCGTGGATAAATGACGGCAA
>MHIZ01000037.1:3951-33440 GCA_001817765.1 Candidatus Colwellbacteria bacterium RIFCSPLOWO2_02_FULL_44_20b
GAATGCTGAAGAATTGTGGCAGTACTTTCAAGACGTGATTGCATGGGCACGAAAAACTTTTACAAATTATCGCCGAGAAATGAATAGTGTGCAATGGGGTGAGCTGTATAACAAGTTTAAAGATAAGAGACTGAACGCTGGCAAACTAGAAGCCGAAATCAAAGAATTAATGCAAGACGAAGATGTAACCAAAAAGTCAGGCATTTATCCGTATGTTTTGACGAGGCAGGAAAAATACCTTTCGATCCGCGCCTTTACCGACAAAATGAAGCGTGAGGCTTACGAGCGACAAAATGGTATCTGTCCGTTCTGTAAGAAAAAGTACGATATTGCTGAAATGGAGGCAGATCACATTACTCCTTGGTACGAGGGTGGCAAGACGACTGCAGAAAATTGTCAGATGCTATGTAAGCAAGATAACCGAACAAAATCTGGAAAATAAATCGAAGTGCAAAATACTCTTACGATTTTTCAATGAAAGGGTGGGAAGTTTTTGAGATGAAATAAATCTAAATGGCTTTGTCCATAAGAGCAACACCTCTCGACTTTGCAAAAGCATCTTTTCGTACACACCTTAATTACATCAAATGCTTAGAAAAATTATTTGCCAGTAGTACGCTTTCAGTATCTCGGACGGGCATATTTACAAAGCGAAACGTAGAAATTACACGATTTCGAAAACTCTATAAAGTCACCCTAAAAAGTATCAAGAAAGATATTGAACTAGCACGAGAAGATTCAGCATTTGCAGTTATTGCGGCGCCATGGTTTCCAGTTAAGTGCTATTACGCACTTTATTATCTGGAGAGCATTTTGACACATTTGTTAGATGGGAGTGTGCAGGGATTTGGAAAAGGAGGTCATGCCGGAATAAGGAAGAAAATTTATTCACTTGTAGATATGGGGTTTATAGTATTTTCTGTTGCAGAACTCAATCGTGTTTATGAACTTACACAGATACGCGCGTTGCCTGCTATAAACGTGGGACAAAATGCACGCTCTGATTATTGGCAGAAAACCGATTGCATAAATTCAGTTGCAAAGAAATTGATGGATTATAAATTGCACGATGTAAAAATTGGTCGTAAATGGAATTTGCGTACAAAGAAACATCGAGACGAGCAGAAATCGTTTGTTGGAGTAGAACGCCTAATGATTGCTGATTTTTTCTTTTGGTATCGTATTAAAGCAAATTATCGCGATCTGGACTATATAGATTTTGAAAATGGTATTACAGAGACCGAGGTGTTGGAGTATTTAGAAACTTATAACAAAGTTTTTGAATATTATCGGATACAATTAATAAGGCAGATTACCAAATTAGAACCACCCGCTGTGGTATAATAAAAA
The DNA here is from genome assembly GCA_001817765.1 of Candidatus Colwellbacteria bacterium RIFCSPLOWO2_02_FULL_44_20b. Classification (GTDB taxonomy): domain Bacteria; phylum Patescibacteriota; class Minisyncoccia; order UBA6257; family Colwellbacteraceae; genus O2-12-FULL-44-13. The sequence goes on from MHIZ01000037.1 coordinate 5,302, forward strand.
TTATGAATTTAAAAAATATCATCATTATTTTTCTTGCCGTGGCTATTGGGGGATGGGTTGCCTACAACTACTACACAAAGCCGGTGGAGGTTGTTGAAGAGCCAATTCAGAAGGTTGTTTTTAATCCCCTTAATGCCACGTATTCGATTGAGGGGGAGTTGATTACGCTTGAGAATGGCAGGGCAGAGCAGGAGAGCGAGCCGGGTTCGGCGATAAAAATTGAGACGACAGTTTTTGGAGAGCCGGCGATGGGCGATCTTGATGGTGATGGGGCGCAGGACGCGGCTTTGATTCTTGTTTATAATCCAGGCGGGAGCGGAACATTTTATTATGTCGCAACAGCTCTTCAAAACTTAGAGAGCGGAGGGGCAACCGGAACGAACGCTGTACTTTTGGGAGATAGAATCGCACCGCAAAATATTTCGATTGAAAACGGCGTTGTGTTTGTAAATTATGCCGATCGGGCGGCGGACGAGCCGATGAGCGCGCAACCGTCTATCGGAGTTTCGAAATGGCTTGCTGTAGAGAATGGCGTACTTTCTGAAGTAGATCCGGCGGAGGAAGCAAATCAATAGTGTTTCACTTTTTAGTGGACATTGGTTTAAACTGAAGGTATGAAGAAACCTCTTTTAGTTATTATTCCGTTACTTATCATTGTCGCGTTTTTTGTTCTTAAGGGGAGTTCGGAAGATAGTTGGGTTTGCTCTGATGGGAATTGGGTTAAGCACGGGAATCCAAGCGCGCCGATGCCGATGTTCGGTTGCGGAAGTGGTGAAGAAGCGATTGATGGCGAAACAATTACATTCGCGAAAGCGGGCGTTATTACTGTTAATAATCCGGGACTTGAGCTTGGGGTGCCGTATCTTGTTTATGAAGAACCTGGGAAGCCGGCGATTACTCAACAGCTTGTAATTAGTGAGATGAGTGTTTGTGTTTCGGGGACGGGCTCTTTGCCATGCGTTGCGATGAGCGTTTCGCCGGATGTTGCTTTTCACGGGAAACAGGCGGTTGTTGAAGGAATTATTGATGGCGACGTTGTCGCGGTTCGGGTTTTACGAATTTTCGGTGAAAACGATCTGCGTTTTGTGCCGGAGCCGGGCAGATTGTTTATTTCGTGGGCGGACGCGCAAACGCTGATTCGAAAATGTAATGTTCGTCAGGTAAGTCAGGCACATTCGCTTGCAATTTATCTTGAACGGAAAGACGGCAAGGAATTTTATACAATTGAGCCGATGATTGATGATATTTTTGAGGTTGTTCAAGAAAATAGCGTAGCATGCGGGGATATTATTATGGCGACTGAGTAATTCTTATATGAAGAAAAAAGTTAGTAACCAGAATAATTACGCTTTTATTGATAGTCAGAATCTCAACTTAAGCATTCGTGAATTAGGTTGGAAATTAGATTTTAAACGTTTTCGCACATATCTTACGGATAAGTATGGAGTTACTAAAGCGTTCCTATTTATTGGATATATTGAGGGTAATAACGATCTTTACGCGTATCTCCAGGACGCGGGTTTTATTTGTATTTTTAAACCCACATTAAAATATAAGGATGGTTCTACGAAGGGCAACTGTGATGCCGAGCTTGTTTTGCAAACAATGGTGGAATATACGGAGTATGATCGGGCGATTATTGTGACGGGAGACGGAGATTTTTATTGTCTCGTTAAATATCTTATAGAACAAAAAAAGCTCGAAGCTGTAATTGTGCCAAACAGGTTTAAATTTTCCGCTTTACTTAAGTTCAAGATTTGTAGGTCGTACTTGAGATTTATGAATGATTTTGAGAGGAAGTTAGCCTATAAAAAAGAAAAGACCCCATAAGGACGAAACCTTAGGGGGCACTCTTTTCCGTTGGTGATATTATTATGCTAGTCGCTTGGCGGGTAGGAGTCAAGATTGCTGTGAATTGTCGAATTGAGTAATAATTTGATCGATTACTTTATGAACTATTAGTTTGGATTTACTAAACTATCTCTAGAGGTAGAGGCATTCAGATTAAGGATAAGAGCATGATAGGTTTTTGAGTAATACGCGCTGTACCCGGCTTTGTGGTAAACTAAAGGAGTATGAAAAAAGCAATAATTTTACTTTTAGTCGTTATTGTCGGTGTTGGCGCGTACTTTTTGTTCCAGAGCTCGTCTGATATGGCGGACGTGGTTATTGATACAACCCCGTCGGGCGATGAGCAGACGGATGCAGTTAATACAGGGCAAGACGAGGGGGACGTGGTAGTTATCGGAAAATCGGTTGAAGGAAGGGATATTACTGCTTATCACTATGGTACTGGTGATAAAGAAATTTTGTTTGTCGGCGGTATTCACGGCGGGTACTCATGGAACACAGCTCTTGTTGCTTATGAATTGATGGATTATTTAGAGGCGAACGCTGGTGCTATTCCTAGTAACGTTGAAGTAACCGTTATACCAGTATTAAATCCGGATGGTCAGAATAAGACTCTTGGTACTGCCGGTCGTTTTACTAAAGTGGATGTGCCGTCCTCACAAGATAAGAAAATATCGGGACGTTTTAACGCGCACAACGTAGATCTTAATCGTAATTTTGATTGTGATTGGCAATCTACCGGGACATGGCAGAACACGACTGTAAGCGGTGGAAACGAAGCTTTTTCTGAACCTGAGAGTCAAGCATTTCGAGATTATGTCGTAACGCGTAAGCCAAGCGCGGTTGTTGTTTGGTATAGCGCCGCTGGTGGGGTGTTTTCTTCAAGTTGCGGCGCTGGCATTCTTCCTGAAACTCGCACGATCACGAATACTTACGCGCAAGCATCCGGCTATCCGGCGTACGAAAGTTTTGATTTCTATAAAACTACCGGCGATATGCCAAATTGGCTTGCCAAAGAAAAGATTCCCGCGATCAGCGTTCTTCTTTCTACGCACGAAGATACCGAATGGAGCAAAAATAAGGCAGGTATAGAGGCACTTCTTCTTCACTACGCTCAGTAATGCGATCATTTTTTACGAAGCGTGTTATTACGGTACTTCTTGTTAGTGTCGCGCTCGGTAGCGTTCTGCTTCTTTTTGTTTTATGGAATTCCGTTACGCCGGAATCAGCGGTGGTGGAACCCGGACTTGGTCCAGAACGTAGTGTCATTGGTTTGTCTGTAGAAGGACGTGAGATAGAAGCGTATACGTATGGGAATGGAAAAGAACACCTTGCGTTTATCGGCGGCATACACGGCGGTTATGAATGGAATAGCGTACTTCTCGCGTATACGTTTATGGATTATTTGGACGCGCATCCCGAGGTTATTTCTCAAAATCTAACTGTTACTGTGATCCCATCCGCCAATCCCGATGGGCTCTATAAAATAGTTGGTAAGGAAGGCCGTTTCACAGAGGCGCATGTGCCGGCTAATAAATCTGCAGTGCCTGGGCGATTGAACGCGCACGACGTTGATCTTAATCGCAACTTTGATTGCAAATGGAAGTCGGAGGGTGTGTGGCGGGAAAATCCGGTAAGCGCCGGCTCGGCGCCATTTTTTGAGCCGGAAGCCGCGGCTATCCGAGATTTTGTTTTAGAAAATAATCCGGCTAGCGTTATTTTCTGGCATAGTCAGGCTAACGCGGTTTACGCGTCGGAGTGTGAGGAGGGTATTCTTCCGGAGACGCTTATGATTATGAATGAGTACGCGCGCGCGTCAGGGTATTCAGCAGTTGAGTCATTCGGCCAGTACGAGGTTACGGGCGATGCCGAGGGATGGCTTGCTTCGATAGGTATTCCAGCAATTACCGTAGAACTTAAAACTCACGAAACTATTGAGTGGGAGGAGAACCTGGCCGGTATTAAGGCGCTTTTTGAATACTATGAAAGTAAAGTAGAATAGTATGAACTATTGGTTCAAACCTAAACGGTTTTGGAAGTGGTTCGCGTTTTATTATCCTGTGAATTTAAAAGGGTGGATTGTTACGATTGTACTTTTTGTTTTCGCGGTACTTATCTTTTGTCGGATTGATAGCACGTCGCATTCAGTGAGTGATACGCTTTTTTCTTTCGCGCCGTGGATTATCGGACTGATGCTCATTTACGACTTACTTTGTTTTCGGACAGGGGAGTATCCGAGCTGGTGGAGAAGAGATATAATGCGGAATTAGTATGGTTTCTGCAGAAAAGAACTTTGCGTACATTGATGCCGCCAACCTTCATAAGGGGTTGAGAATCTAGGTTGGCTACTCGACTATAAGAGATTCCGTGTGTGGCTCAGGGACAAATACGGCGTTGAAAATACTTATCTTTTTATCGGTTTAGTGCCAGGTAATAAAGACTTATATACGCGTTTACAGGAAATGGGGTATGTCCTTGTCTATAAAGAAGTAACGTACGACGGGGCGGGAAAAGTAAAGGGTAACCGCGATGCCGATCTCGTACTTAAAACAGTTGTCGACTACTACGAGAAACGTTTTAGCAAGGCGACTCTTGTTACAAGCGATGGCGATTATGCTGGACTCGTCAAATTTCTGAGAGAAAGAGATTCTTTTCAATCTCTTATTTCTCCCAGCAATAAGTGTTCTTATCTCTTGAGAAAGCTTGATATTCCTATTGTCTACCTTGATACACAAAAAGATAAACTGAAAAAGCGATCCTAAAAAGAAAAAGCCCCCGGTGGGAACGAAATCCCATAAGGGTCTTTTCCATGGTGATACTAATAGACTACTTAGATTCTAGCTATTAGTCAAGATAGATGTTTACAAGTAATAGGCCCTTGTGAACAAGGGAGTATCCAAGTTGGTGGAAGGAAAAGGAATATAACAACTAAAGATGAAGATTCTTTCGAAGTCTAAGAGAGAGGTGTTGTTAATCATTGTATTTATCTTTGTGGTTATTTTAAGTTATTTCATATTTTTTGAATTTCAGGCTCAGCCATTGGAAAACACCAAATCGAATGTTGATCCTTGGAACAACCAATCATCGGGGGTTGGACGTGAGATATATTCCGAAATATTTGATCCGTCTATCAAATTGGATTTGGAATCGGATAGATACACTGCAGTTTTTGAAAACATCCGAACAATGGTAAAGATACCTGTTATATATCCTCAGACCTTGCCGAACGGATATGGATTATACGAAATAGAAGTTCATCGAGCAGAGGAAGCTAGTGATTTTCTTGGACAGACGTTTATCAAATATCGAGAAAGTGAAAAAGAATTTGTATTGAGTGGAACCGCAAATTTGAGCGATCCTGAGGGTGGAGAAACGGTTGAGCTTGAAAATGGTTCTTTTATCGGGATTTTTCAAAGATTTGAGAACGGGAAGGAAATTTATTCGTCAGCTTGGTTCGTCGATGAATCCGGGTCCGCTTATCAATATTATCGGTATCAGTATTCTCTTTATACATCCGGATTGACGAGATTAGAATTTCTAGAGCTTGCTAATCTTGTTTTTGATAAAGCTAAAATTCAGTGAGATTAAATTGTATTTCTTATCTCGCTTTAGACGATTTTTGTTTTGAGTTTGCAATTTTTTGTTTGACTTCTAGATACTATTATTGTAGTATATGAGTCTCCGGTATCTATCGAATGAATAAACGATTGATACTGTTTGCTCTTTTTCCCAATAGATTTTTACTGGCCTTTAACATTCTTTTTCTATGTCACAGTTACAAGAGACGACAGCTCAACATTGCGTTCTCGATATTGTTCTGGATTCTATGAGGAAACCTCAGTCCGATGATCTTTTTATTCGGCCAGACGAGGTGTTGCCCGGGAGGGTTATGCGACATAAGACTCCTCACGGTTGGGGAGTTCTTAGGAGAGAATTTTTCGATTGCACGACGATGTGTTTGCACGATTTTTCCCGTATTCCTCTTCTTACTCCTGAAGAAGAACCAGAGGTCGTACGAAGAGCTCAAGAGGGAGACAGAGAAGCGTGGGAGCGGATGATTTGCAGCAATTTGAGGCTTGTGATTTTTGTAGCGAAACGTTATATCCCTTATACATCTACTACCTGGTCTTTTCATCGCTTTTCGTATCTCGAATTTATTGATCTTGTTCAAGAGGGAGTTCTTGGACTCATTCGCGCGGTTGAAAAGTTTGATCCTGATCAAGGGTATAGATTTTCGACATATTCCTACTGGTGGGTGTGGCAGGCGGTTACTCGTGCCCTTAGCAATACCGGACGGGCGATCCGAATCCCGATTCATATGATTGAGGAGCTCTCGAGGTACAGCCGGACGCAACAGATGCTTACACAGGAACTCTGGCGTTCGCCACTTCCGCACGAGATTGCCGCTGAGATGGGCATCTCGATCGAGAAAGTTTACGAACTTCAAGGGTTTTCTGATCTCAGGGAAGTTACGTCGTTTGAAACCTTGGCTGGCAGAATTTTCGGATCAGAATCCGATGAGGACTTTGCGGATCGTCTGGGAGCTCTTAGAGATGAGCGGATGATTTCTCCTCAAGAGTTTGCGGAGCACGAGATGCTTGTCGATGAGCTTAAGGAACTCATCGAGCAGTTACCCGGCCGCGAATCGCAGATTGTTGTGATGCACTTTGGGTTGTTTGGCACCCCGCGTCATACGCTTGAGGAGATAGGACAGGATTTTGGTTTGACTCGCGAGCGAATACGACAGATTGAGGAGCGGGCTCTTGAGCGGCTTCAGACTATCCAAGGGTTTGATCGCTTGAAGGCGTATCTTCCGCTGTGAAGCTGTGACAGAAGTTTTGAGGACTCTCTTTAGAGGGAGTCCTTTTTGTTTTTTTGAGGTTAGAGACTATTCGAACCAGTGGAGGAAGAAAAGGTATACTAAATAGAGATTAAGGATTTTTTAGGGAGTTGCGAGTTTAATCACTATGGAAAAATTTACTGATTTCTTCGAGAGTGGGATGTATGCGTGCAAAAAGTGCGGGAATGTTTTGTTTCCGTCGGATGCGAAATTTAAATCTGGCACGGCATGGCCTAGTTTTCGGAAAGCATTACCCGGCGCGATTGCGATGAAGCCGGATCATTCTTTGGGAATGGAACGGACAGAAGTTGTATGCGCCAAATGTGAGGAACACTTGGGACATATCTTTCCTGATGGGAAATTGTGCGGGGATACTGACCCGAACGCGGGAGATCGATTTTGTATTTTGTCGGACTCTTTGGACTTTTCTCAGAAAGAGGAAAAGTCGTAAAGGTCGTCTCAATTAACAGAATAATTTTATGAACTGGAAAAAGGCAGTTTTGTATGGATTGGCGCTTTGGGTTTTGATGTTTGTGATTATTTCGATTTTTGTGGCGTTTAAGATTTATGAGAACGTTGTTATGCAAGTCATCGGTGCTTTGATTGGCGGAGGCATTTCATATTTCTTTGTACGAAAGATTGGCGCTTCGAGTATGGTGAACGCGCTTACGTATGGCGCTTTGTTTATTATTATCGGGCTTATCCTTGATTTTGCTGTAACGAAGCGATTTAATGATCAGATTTTCGGAATGTGGTCGCTGTGGCTTGGGTATGGGTTGGTATTTCTTACGCCGCTTGCGGCGGTGAAGAAGAGTGTGCCTACGCAGGTTTCATAGGGGGCTTATTTGAAACGAATTGACAAAAACTACCACTACGTGGCATTGTTTTTGTTGTCGAGATTTTATTACCTTGAGCAATCACTGATTTTTAGTCAGTGAGAAGGAGATCTTTAATATGAACTCTTTTCTATTCGCTATATTGGTGGCGGCAGCATTTTCTATGGCGATTGTAGGCATCACCATTTCATATCGAGGATTTCGTTATGCAACGGCGGTAGCTCTTGTGTCCTTTATTTTTTTACTTCCGTTGTGGTTTATAGCTTATTTGTTGCAGGGGATTAGTTTTGCTTTGAGGAGCGGTTTTTGACCGCTCCTTTTTGTTTTTTGGTATACTAGGGCTATGCGGAAGGTAGCTGTATTTGATATTGACGGGACGTTGTTTCGATCGAGCCTCCTTATTGAGCTTGTGGACGCGCTTATCCAGGAGGGGATTTTTTCGCCTGATGTGGGAAAACTTTACGAGAAGTCTTATAAAGACTGGCTTAATCGAAAAGATAGCTACGAAAATTATATCTGGGCGGTGATTATGGCTTTTAACAGCAATATTAAGGGTGTGCCGTACGGGCAGTTTCTTGAGGTCGCGCAGAAAGTGGTCGCGTTTCATAAGAGCCGTGTGTATCGCTACACACGGGATTTGATTCAGGATTTGAAAAAGAAGAATTATTTTTTACTCGCGATTTCGCAATCGCCAAAAACAGTGCTTGACCCGTTTTGCGAAGAATTCGGGTTTGATAAAGTGTACGGGCGGTTGTATGAGACTGATGATAATGAGATTTTTACCGGAAATGCGATGTACGATACGTTGATGCAGGATAAAGCAAAAGTTTTACAACGGGCGGTTGCGAAAGAGGGGCTGACTTTGAAAGATTCATATGGAGTCGGGGATACCGAGAGCGATATTCCGCTTTTGAAGCTTGTTGAACATCCTGTTTGTTTTAATCCGAATCAAAAACTCTACACCTACGCGAAACACGCGGGGTGGCCAATTGTCGTGGAGCGGAAGGATGTTGTTTATAAATTATAAATTTACGCTATGACTGTTGATATAAATTATTTGGCGGTGCTTGCGTTGGGAGTTGCAGCAATGGTTATTGGGAGTTTGTGGTATTCGCCAATTTTATTTGGGAAGCCGTGGATGAAGTTAACCGGACTTACGGACGAGAAAATGGCGGACCCTCCTTCGCTAAAGCTTCGGACGGGCGAGGGAGAAGAAAAGAAGGGAGTTGCAGGCGCGTATATAGGAATGTTTATCGCGGCGCTTCTTACGGCGTACGTGATGGCGCATTTTGTTTCGCTCTTGGGAATTGTCGATTTCATGGGCGCGTTTCAACTCGCGGTATGGTCGTGGCTTGGATTCACGGCGGCGACAACAGCGGGGGATTATCTTTTCCTCAAAAAGCCGTTCACGCTTTATCTTATCAACGTCGGTTACTACTTACCGATATCTATCGTGATGGCGACGATTCTTACATTTTGGAAGTAGATTTTTATGAAATACATTTTATTTTTTATTGTTGGGTTTCTCGCGCTCATTTTTCTCTTTCCGTTAAGCGCTCCAGTTGTTCCTTTCCAGGATTGGACGAGTTTTAATGTTTACTTTTTGAGTGAGGTTTTGGATCCTGAGGTAACGTGTGCGAAAGTTTTTCCGGTTTCACGAACGGTTCCTTATACTGAAGCGATTGGTCAGGCGACGCTTCAAGAACTTTTTAAAGGACCGACAGAAGGGGAACAAGAGGGCGGATATGGGACAAGTATACCCTCGGGAGTTCTTGTTCAGTCACTTAGTATTCGAGAAGGTGTCGCGTACGCTGACTTTAACGAGGCGCTTCAATTTCAGATCGGCGGATCGTGCCGAGTTTCGGCAATCCGCGCGCAGATTACCGAGACGCTCAAACAGTTTCCGACAGTTTCTAGTGTTGTGATTTCAATTGACGGACGGACAGAAGATATCTTACAACCTTAAAAGGTCGTTCGATTTTTAATTTATTACTATGAAAAAAATTTATTACATTCTTATCGCGGTCATTATTCTTTTGGTTCTTGGATTCTTCTTGTGGAAGGGTTCGGGTACGGATAAGGAGGTTTCTCCAACAGGAACAGCAACAAACCAAGAAGAACAAATTCCGTCGCTTCCTTTTCCTCAAGAAGAAATTCCCGCAGAAGGCAAGGGTTAATTTACAGACTTTTATTTTCGCTGTACGATAGGGCGTTATGCATAAACGCCATTTTTCGACGAGGTATCTTATTTTTATCGTTCTCGGGCTTTTCGCAGTTGGGCTTCTTATTGGTTATCTGGTTTCTGGTAACGGCGAACCGATTCAGGATTCGATTACCGTAGAGCGGGGAGTTATTTCTCAAGAGGTTATTATTACTGGCAAGGTGCGGCCGGCGGAAGACGCGAATCTTGCGTTTCAGACGAGCGGACGCGTGAACGCTCTCCCTGTTAGTGTCGGGGATCATGTTGTCGCGGGACAGATGCTCGCGCGGCTTGACGCGAGCGAATTGTATCCTCAGCTTGAGGAAGCGCAGGGAAGTCTCGCGGCACAGCAGGCGAAACTTGATGAGGTAAAACTTGGGGCACGAACTGAGGATATTGACGTAAAGCGAAGCGAATTTCAGAAGGCAGAACAGGATTTTGTTAATTACTACGCTGGAGCTCCTGACGTTCTTCAAGACGCGTACGCGAAAGCGGATGACGCGGTTACGCTTTATATCGACGCACTTTTTACCAACGATGATTCTTCAACTCCCCAACTTTCTTTTATAACCGGCAATTCTCAGGCGGAAATTGACGCAGAGTCTTTACGATCTCAATCCGGAACAATGCTTAGCGCGTGGCGTACGGAGCTCGGACCGCTTACGCCAAACTCTCCTCGAGAGAGTATCGACGCGAATCTCGCTCTCGGGATTCAACATCTTTCGCTTGTGCGTGAACTTCTCGCGCGCCTTCTTGATGCTCTTAATAGTTCTGGAGGCCTTTCAACCGCGACTATTGAGGCATACAAGACTGATGTGGGCACGGCACGGACGAATGTGAATACGGCAATGTCGAATGTTAATACCCGCATTCAGACACTTGCGGCACAGAAGGTTACTGTTTCAAAACTTGATAACGAACTTACTTTAAAGCTTGCCGGACCAACACTTGAGGCGCTTCGCGCGCAGGAAGCACAGGTTAACCAAGCTGAAGCACGCGTCCGTCTTATTGAGGCCCAACTTGCGAACACGTATCTCCGGGCGCCCTTTACCGGTGTTGTCACGAAGAAAAATTTTTCAGTCGGAGAAGTTGTAACCGCGCAGTCTTCGGTTATTTCGATGATATCGGAAGGAACGCTTGAGATTGAAACAAATGTTCCTGAGACGGATTTCGTAAGTATTTCTCCCGGGAATCCCGTGCGTATCACTTTTGACGCCTTACCTTCAGAAACATTTGACGGACTTGTTTCCTTTGTTGATCCGGCGGAGACAATTATTGATGGCGTTGTCAATTTTGCCGTAACGATTTCTTTTGCCTCGGCTGATCCGCGCATCAAAAGCGGACTTACTGCGAATCTTACGATTGAAACACTTACACAAGCGGATATATTATTTGTTCCGCAAGCGGCACTTCTTGAGGATGATCGAGGGGTTTTCGTGCAAAAGGTTGTTGATGGCGAAGTTGTGGAAACTTCAGTTACGGTTGGTATCCGCAGTCAAACTGGTATGGTTCAGCTTCTTTCAGGAGTTTCCGAGGGCGATACAGTCTTGAATGTTGGTGCTCGCCCGACGACTAACTAGTATGATCGAGGTTTCGAAACTTTCAAAAGATTATCGGGATGACGGAACGGTAACGCACGCGCTCCGCGATGTTTCATTTTCTATTAAGCCCGGCGAGTTTGTGGCGATTATGGGGCCTTCCGGTTCCGGTAAATCAACATTGCTACATATTTTGAGTTTTTTAGATCGACCGACACGGGGTATCTATACATTTTTAGGGAACGATATGCAGACACTCGTGGATCACGAGCTCGCGTACACGCGAAATAAGGAGATGGGGTTTATTTTTCAGTCATTTAATTTGCTTTCACGCGCTTCGGTCTATGAGAATGTCGAGTTGCCTTTGCTCTACGCGCATATGCCGGTTGGGGATCGACGGCACCTTGTCGAGGCGGCTATCGAGAGCGTTGGGCTTAGCGATAAAATTTTAGTTGAAGCGGGCAAGCTTTCCGGCGGACAAAAACAGCGGGTCGCGATCGCGCGGGCGCTTGTTAACAAGCCGCAGATTATTTTCGCGGATGAGCCAACGGGGAATCTTGATTCGCATTCGGGCGCCCAGGTGATGGAGATTCTTCAAAAACTTAACGACGAGGGACACACTATTATTCTCGTTACTCACGAAACGTATACCGCGGAGTTCGCAGATCGGCTCATTAAGATTCGCGATGGTATGGTCGAGTCTGACATAAGAATAGAAAAACGGCGGCACGGCGGCAAAGATTTTTTCAAATAACAAAACCTATTTCTAATGCTTCTTCGAGATTCATTCAAAACAGCGGTTCATGGACTTCGACACGCGAAAGTGCGATCGCTTCTCACAATGCTTGGTATTGTTATCGGTATCGCGTCCGTGATTTTGCTTATGTCGATCGGTTCTTCGGCGCAGAGTCTTATCCTTGATCAGGTGCGGGGGATCGGTTCGGATCTTGTTTTCATTGTTCCGGGAGCGACAAAGGGTTCGCGATTTTCTTCACCGCCTTCAGCACAAGGGATTATTATCAAAACACTTACGGAACGGGACGCGGACGCGCTTCGACGCGAACAATCGCTTCTCGCGGTTGCGCCTGAAGTGCGGGGACAGACAAAGGTTGTTTATCAGAACAATGATCTCACCGTTACTTTCGGCGGCGTGACACACGAATTTTTTATTGTCCGAAACCTAGAGCTTAGCTCGGGCAGAACGTTTACAGAGACTGATGTCCGTTCGTTCAATCATGTCGCGGTTATCGGTTCGAAACTCGCGGAAACATTATTTGGATCACAAACAGCGGTTGATAAGACAATTCGCGTCAAAAACTTATCGATCCGCGTTATCGGCGTGCTTGACGAAGAGGGACTGGGACCCATGGGTGTTGATCAGGATAATATGGTTCTTTTGCCGCTTTCGGTCGCACAAAAGCAATTACTTGGCATCGACTACTACAATCTTGTAACAGCGCAGGCGAATAGTGCCTACACCGCAGAATTTGCTCAGGGTAGAATCGTCTCTGTTCTGCGTCAGAACCATCGCATCACAGATCCTGATAAGGATGATTTTACCGTGCAGACGCAAGAAGACGCGCTCTCGCTTCTTGGGGACATTACCTCAATTATGACTGTGTTTCTTACCTCGATTGCTTTTATCTCACTTGTTGTCGGCGGTATCGGGATTATGAATATTATGCTCGTGTCGGTTGTTGAGCGGACAAAAGAAATTGGGCTTCGTAAGGCGCTTGGCGCCACGAACGGGGATATCCTCCAGCAATTTTTACTTGAATCAATGCTTCTTACATTTCTTGGCGGTGTTATCGGTATTCTTATCGGCGCGTTTTTCGTGACGCTTGCCTATCTTATTCTTTCGAATACACTCGCGACCGGATGGGCATTTTCGCTACCGCCTTCGGCGATCGGGCTCGCGGTTACGGTTTCAACTCTTACAGGCGTTGTGTTCGGATTGTACCCGGCACGGAAAGCGTCGCGTAAAGATCCCATAGAAGCGTTGCGTTACGAGTAGTACAGTAACGGGAAACTTATAAATACGTTATTATTAAGGCGACTACTTATTATTAATCCTTATATTTATGGATACATCACTTCTTAATAGAAATTTACTTGTTCCGGCTATTATTGTTTTAGTCATACTTCTTGGTATCAGTATTTGGGGACTTATGCTTCCTCGGAACCAATCGGTTGAAATTCAAAATTTTAATCAATGCGCGGCGGCAGGAAATCAGGTTATGGAATCGTATCCGCGACAATGTCGATCGGCTGACGGACGCCTCTTTGTTGAGGAAATTACCCCGCCTGTTAGCGAAGATATGTCGTCACTTATTGTTGTTGAGACACCACAACCAAACAAGCTTGTTACTAGCCCGCTTTTTATTGAAGGACGGGCACGCGGTTCGTGGTTTTTTGAAGCATCATTTCCTTTGCGACTTTTTGATGGCAACGGCAAAGAAATTCTTGTTACTCCAGTTCAGGCACAGGATGAGTGGATGACTGAAGATTTTGTACCGTTTAGTATTCAGCTTACTTTTGAAATGCCTGAGACTGACACAGGGACGCTTGTATTTCAAAAGGACAATCCATCGGGCTTGCCGGAGTATGACAAGCAGCTTGAGGTTCCTATTCGTTTCAAACCAGATATTACTAAAGCGTGTGTTCCAACGGGGTGTAGCGGGCAGGTTTGTTCAGATACAAAAGTTTTTACCACGTGTGAATACAAACCAGAATATGCTTGCTATAAAAACGCGATATGCGAGCGACAGGCAGATGGCGTCTGTGGGTGGACAGAGAACCCAATGTTTACAAGTTGTATTCAGAAAAATAAGACAAGCGGACCAGCGCTTCAATGAAAAATTACGCGAAAGTCGGAAATCGAAAAGGACTTCCTGCGTATAGAACGTCTTCGCAGTTTCGATATCGGCAGTTCGTGAAACTTCAGAAAGTTGCTCGACGCGATAAAAAGCGGTAACTTTCCTTTGTGGAAAACATTTTTGCGGTTTGGAAACCAAAGGGACCAACATCGAATGATGTTTTGAACGTGATTCGCAAATTCGCGGGCACACGGCATATAGGCCACGCCGGGACACTTGATCCTTTAGCGGAAGGCATTCTTGTCGTCGGTATAGGGCGTGACGCGACAAAGAATTTTCACGAAGTGGTGCAAAAAGAGAAGGAGTATTTGGCGGTTATTAAACTTGGAGTAACGAGCACGACTGATGATGAAGAGGGAGAGAAAACAGAACATCGAGTTGTAACTCTTCCTCATAGAGGACTTGTTGAGGAAACTACACATTATTTTAAAGGCGTATACAACCAAGTTCCTCCTGTTTATAGCGCTATCAAGGTTCAGGGAGAGGAGGCATATAAACGAGTTCGGCGTGGAGAAAAAGTCGTACTTCAAGCCAGGCCCGCTGAAATAAAAGAGATTGCAGTACTTTCGTATACGTGGCCGGAGCTTCGGATTCGCGTTGTGACCGGGCCAGGCGTATACGTTCGCGCGCTTGCGCGGGATATCGGTGATCGGCTTTCTACAGGTGGGTATCTTACGAACCTTGTTCGAACTCGGGTTGGTGAGTTTACGAAAGAAAAAAGCTTTACACTTCAGGAGATTGAACGGCGCTTTGTCTCGAAATCTTAATCAGGTACTATAGATATATGATTATTGATTTACGAACAAAAAAATGCGTTCCGTGCGAAGGCGGCGTGCCACCGATTACAGGCGCGCACATCCAGGAATATCTTCAGGCGCTTACACTTCTATGGGAAGTTGTTGAGGAGAAAAAGATTCGACACGAGTTTGTGTTTAAGAATTTCAAAGAAGCAATGATTTTTGTAAACCGCGTCGCGGAACTTGCTGAAGCTGAAGGACATCATCCCGATGCGCATATTTCTTATAATAAGGTTGTTTTAGAACTTTGGACGCACGCTATCAGCGGCCTTTCTGAAAATGATTTCATTTTAGCCAGTAAGATTGAGGCTTTCTTGACAGTTTAACCTCTTTATGGGTTTTGTATTGACAATTCGGCCCCCTATACTAGAGTAAGAGCAGATTATAAACCAATAAACGTCGCTTTTATGGATCAAAACAACAACACAGGTGGACAACACCAGCATCCTCATCAGCAACAGCAGATGTCGATGAACCGCGGTGGTCAAGGGGGAACGACCCAAGCGGCGACGGAAGGGGCAACGCATTCAACACGCAAGGTCGTCATTATTGCAATCATTGCTTTTCTTGTCGGTCTTTTAATCGGCAATATCAGCAGAGATCGCTCAATGGATTTGACAGACGATACGGTTTCTGGAGGGGAGGAGATTGTGCAAAACGGCAATGAGCTTACTGAGGGTGAGTCGGCGGCGAACGTCATAGTCGTTAATGATCAGCCGGCTGGGAACAAGATTGTCGTCGCTTCAGTTACTTTAGAAGAGGACAGTTGGATAGCGATTCAAGAAGATCGGGACGGCAGTCTCGGTAATATTCTTGGCGCGCGACTCTTTGCCGCTGGCACGAACGCGGGCGAGGTTCGCCTTATGCGGAGCACAGCCGTAGGAGGAATGTACTATGCAGTTATTCGTCCTGATGACGGCAATCCCGATGACTTTGATTTTCGAGGCGTGGATGCTCCACTTCAAGACGCGGAAGGAAATGTTGTGATGGCGAAGTTCACGGCGACTGGCCCTCAGCCGGAACCGATTGAGCAATAACATCAAGAATATAGAAGTTAGAATATAGAATATAGGAAAAGATGGCGGAAACGCCATCTTTTCTTTTGCAGTATACTTGGTCTTATGAATCCGTTTGAGTTCAGAAAAGTTGTTTATGCGTATTATAAGAAGTACAAGCGGGAGCTTCCGTGGAGAAGGAATATTAATCCGTATCGCATTCTTGTTTCAGAAATTATGCTTCAGCAAACGCAGGTTAGCCGTGTTGTTCCGAAGTATAAGGAGTTTTTGAAATCATTTCCTACGTTTAAAGCTCTTGCGGTTGTGCCGCTTCGAGACGTGGTGCGTGTTTGGCAAGGATTGGGATATAACCGGCGGGCAATCGCACTTCATCGCATCGCGCGGATTGTTATGGATCAGTACCACGGAAAGCTGCCGCGTACTCCTGAAGCGCTTCTCGAACTTCCGGGTATTGGGCCGGCGACAGCAGCATCAATCGCGGCTTTTGCTTTCAATATACCGACGGTTTTTATCGAGACAAATATCAGGAGTGTTTTTATTCATTTCTTTTTTAAAGGACAAGACAAGTTCGCCCGAGGGCGAGATAAAATTTCTGATTCTGATATTTATCCGCTTGTTGAAAAGACGCTTGATAGGAAGAATCCTCGCGAGTGGTATTACGCGCTTATGGATTATGGCGTGATGCTGAAGACGAGTCAGGAGAATCCCAGCCGACGGAGCAAACATTACACGAAACAAAGTCGATTCAGGGGTTCGCATCGCGAACTTCGAGGAAAGATTCTTAAAGCGCTTATTTCTTCGCCGTTTTCTGAAAAGCAAATTATCACAGAAACAGGACGGAACACGCAGGACGTGAGACGAGCGCTTGACGATCTCCGGGAGGAAGGGTTTATTACAAAGAAGCGAATTACGTTTTATCTTCAATGATTGATTTTAAAGTTTTGAAACAATCGAAAAAAAGTCGGGCACGGCTTGGAATTTTAAAAACACCGCACGGCGAGATTGAGACTCCTGCGTTTGTCGGGGTCGCGACGCAAGCGGCGGTTAAGACGCTTTTTGCCCATGAGGCGGAACATACGAATACCCAGTTGCTTATTTGTAATACGTTTCATCTTCATTTGAAGCCCGGGGAAAAAATCGTTAAGGCGGCGGGAGGGCTGCACACATTTATGCAGTGGAAGCGGCCGCTTATGACTGATTCGGCGGGATTTCAGGTTTTTAGCTTGGGGTTTGGAAGTGATCACGGGGTTGGTAAAATTCTCAAAGAAAAACGAGACATTGTTATCGGCGAAGGAGCTCAGCCGAAAAAGATCAAAATTACCCGTGACGGCGTTTGGTTTCGGTCGCCGATTGACGGCGTACAGGTTTTTATCGGTCCTAAGGAATCAGTCAAAATTCAGGAAGCGCTCGGGGCAGATATTATCTTAGCGTTCGACGAGTGCACATCGCCGGTCGCGGGATACGAGTATACAAAGCAATCACTTCGGCGAACACATCAATGGGCGGAAGTTTGCCTTGCTGTTAAAAAATCCAAGCAGGCGCTTTACGGTATTACACAGGGAGGGAAATTTAAAGATTTGCGAATCGAAGGCGCGAAGTTTATCGGCTCGTTGCCCTTTGACGGGTTTGCGATTGGCGGAGAATTCGGTGATAACAAGAACGCGATGATAAAAATGATCGAATGGACCATTCGTGAATTACCGAAAGAAAAGCCCCGGCACCTCTTAGGCATCGGTCATCCGGAAGATATTGTAAAAATTATTAAAGCGGGGATTGATACGTTTGATTGTATCGTGCCAACCCATTACGCGCGGCACGGCACGGCGTTTACGTCGAAGGGGAGGATAGATTTTAAAAAATCCGCGCTTGTTAAAGATCGGAGACCACTTGATTCAAAATGCGATTGTTTTGTCTGTACCGATTACACGCGGAGTTACATTGCGCATCTTTTTAAAGCAAAAGAGATTACGGCGCTTAGCTTGCTGACGTTCCATAATCTTTATTTTTTCAATAAGCTCGTAGCGAAGATTCGGGGGGATATTAAAAAAGGAAAGGTATGAGCTCTCAATTTGAAAATTTACTCAAGCGGTATGATTATATTTTGCCGCCAGAGCTTATCGCGCAAAAACCGGCTTTGCCACGAGATAGCGCAAAGCTCCTTGTCTATAATAAGAAAAATAAAAAGGTTTCTTATGATACATTTTTTAATCTTCCAAAGTACTTGCCGGAACGAGCGGTTTTAGTTTTTAACGAAACAAAAGTTGTTCCGGCGCGACTCACACTTATGAAGGAGACAGGCGGGAAGGTTCGTATTCTTTATTTGCGGACAGTTGGAAATCTTATTGAAGCTATGGTGGATCGCCGAATTGAAATCGGATCACGATTATCACTCACTTCGAAACTCTTTTTTATAGTGACACGACGAGGTAAATATTACTTTTTAAAACCGTCGTTTCCGATTTCGAGACTTTCTTCCATTCTTGAACGCTATGGATCAACACCGATTCCGCCTTATATCAAGGACTCACCACTTTCAGAATCGGCTCTACGACGTGAATATCAAACAATTTTTGCCCGGCAGGAAGGATCGGTGGCGGCACCGACAGCATCACTTCATTTTACTCATCGGCTTTTTCAGAAACTCAAACGGGCGGGATTCGACGTACGATTTGTTACGCTTCATGTGAATTTAGGAACGTTCGCGTCGCTTACTGAAGAGCAAGTCAAGGAAAAGAAACTTCACAAAGAATGGTATGAGATTTCGAAAGAGACGGCTCGATTTTTGAATCGAGCTAGAAAAGAAGGGAGACCGATTATTGCTGTTGGAACAACTGTTACGCGAACACTTGAATCCGCTTCCGATTCCCGAAGTGTTCTCAAACGGCTGACTGGAGAGACAGATTTGTTTATCAATGAGAAATATAGATTTAAATTTATTGACGGGTTGATTACTAATTTTCATGTGCCGAAATCGAGTTTGTTAATGCTTGTTTCGGCTTTTGTCGGGAGGGATCAATTATTTGATCTTTATCGAAAGGCGATTCGGAAAAAATTTCGTTTTTTCTCGTTTGGAGACGGGATGCTTATTGTCTGATTTGCTATAATAAAACTATGGATATATGTAAAAAGTGCGGTAGGGCGACGGAGGGTTATAAATGCGATATGTGTGGCGCGGAGGCGGCAGTACACGATCCGAACCATGCGTGTGGCGCGGAACATTGTGTGCCGAAGTGCGCTGCGCGCAAGCAAGCAGACGGTAAGTGTACCTGCGCGGCCGTAGGAACCTCGTAGTTTTTTGAGCGAGGTATTTTTTAGAGATAGTAAGAGGGGGCGGCAACGTCCCTTTTTATTTTTCTTGACTTAGGGAAATACTTGGCTAATTATAAAGAGCTAAGATTTCTGATCTTTACTAATTTATCTTGTAGTATTTATGTCTTCTTTTATGCCTTACGCTCGTTCTCATTTTCGTCGAAGCGTTAAACCTCTTTACGAGATTTACAAGAAAATTGGCCGAGTCTATTGCCCAGCTCTTAAAACTCACGTTTTTTTTGATAAACAAGGCTTTAGTCATTTTTTCTATAAAGGAAAATCTCGAAATTACAAACTTCGGAACCATACTGTGGCGTGGGAACGTGTTAATTGTTTACCAGAGGTAATCCGGATTCTTCGTGAGAAGCCAGTTGTTCGAAGAACCATTCGTAAGGATGGTACGATTTTTTATATCTTTCTTGGTTATGACTCTGAAGTTGTCGTAGTTGAAAAGGAAGTAGAGGGTCTTATGCGCTTGCCATTTTTTCTCAGCGTGTTTCCTCTCAAGTCTCGACGAACTTAATACCGTTTTCTTTTTGGAAGCGGTATTATTTTATCCACATAGTCTTCGTTGCGTTTCGGGAATGGTGAGGTATTATAGATTTAACATCATCAGATGTGATTGTAACGATGTTACGATTGTTCAGCTCAATATTTTGTGTGCGATACACAAAAAAACAGGACTGCCGGTGAGGGGCAGTTTTGTTTTTTTAAGATCCTATGTGAGACGACTCTTTTACTACAAGACGAACTGTTGTCTTGTATAGGGTTTTGCTTGGTTTTGGTTCGTGGTACATTATCATAATATGAGATTAACGAGTTTTGCTTTTAAAGACGGAGGGGTGATGTCTGCAAAATATACCTGTGACGGAGACAATGTTAGTCCTCCGCTTATTATTTCCGATGTGCCGAGTGATGCGGTAAGTCTTGCTCTTATTGTTGATGATCCTGATGCTCCCGGGGAAGTTTGGGTGCATTGGACGCTGTGGGGGATTAGTCCTGAAACTGACGAAATCGAGGAGGATACAGTTCCTCAAGGCACGACTGAAGGACTTACAAGTTTTGGTGGTACGGGGTACGGCGGCCCTTGCCCACCAACGGGATCCCATCATTACTTTTTCAAGTTGTACGCGCTTGATATCGAACTTGAGCTTGATTCTGAAGCGGATAAGAAAGAGATTGAGGACGCGATGCGAGAGCATATTGTTGAAGAAGCGCGGCTTATTGGAATATATTCACGTGAAAAAAAGAAGCAATGATCAACTACGAGACGTTTCAGAATATTGAGTTGCGGATAGCGAAAGTTCTTGAGGCGGAGCGGGTTGAGGGATCTGATAAACTTCTAAAACTTTATATAGATCTCGGGGAAGAAAAGCGCCAGCTTGTAGCGGGCGTAGGTAAGGTTTATGACCCTGTTTTGCTTGTTGGGAGAGAAATTGTGATTGTTGCGAACCTCGAACCAAGAATGCTTATGGGATTAGAAAGCCAGGGAATGCTTCTCGCGGCCGATAGTGAAGCAGGACCGGTTTTACTTCAACCTGATAAAGAAGTCTTGCCGGGTTCAAAGGTCAAATAGTTTTAATAATTTTATCTATGGCTCCAGAACAGTATTTTGTTGATAATATGGTATGGCTTTTGCCGCTTATTCTTTGGACATTCGCGTGGAAGGGTGTCGCGCTTTGGAAGGCGGCACAACGGCACGATCTTGCCTGGTACATTGTTTTACTTCTTGTGAATCTTGGCGGCGTGCTTGAGATTCTTTACGTCGCATACTTTAGTAAGCGGAAAAAAGACGGCGAACCGCAAGCGTAAGATAAAGATCCCGCTTTAAACGGGATTTTTATTCGTTATTTTCTCTTCTTGTGTCGTGGAGTCTTTTAGGGTACATAATTAAGTATATGCAGCCACTTATCGGAGGACATGTTTCTACGGCGGGAGGGCTTTGGAAGGCTATCGAATATGCTGGGGAACTTGGCGCTACCACGATTCAGATTTTCGGCGCTTCACCACGACAATGGGGTGTTAAGATGCCTGGACAAGCGGACATCGAGCGATATGGTGAGGCGCTTCGAAAGAGCAATATCCAATCTGTGTATCTTCACGCGGCGTATCTTGTTAATTTAGCGAGTCCGGATGAAGCACTTCGCGCGAAGTCTGTAAAAAGTTTGACTGAACATCTTCAAATCGCAGAAGCAATTGGCGCGCAGGGACTTATTTTTCACGTTGGTTCCGGCAAGGAGGCGCCGAAGGGGGAAGCGGCAAAGAAAGTTGTTTCAGGAATGAAAGAGGTTTTAAAAGCGGTGCCCGGACGCGCTCAGCTTATTTTGGAAAATTCGGCCGGTGGGGGAGCAAAACTTGGATCAAATGCCAAGGAAGTTGGTAGTATTTTAAAACGAGTTGAATCACCACGCGCGAAAGTTTGTTTTGATACAGCACACGCCTACGAGGCGGGCGTTATCGAACGGTACACGCCCCCGCTTATTAAACAGATGCTTATTGAGTGGGACACGGAGGTAGGTTTAGATAATATCGTTGTTTTGCACGCGAATGATTCGAAAACGCCCTTTGACTCTCATAGCGATCGGCATGAAAACATCGGTGAAGGCTACATCGGGATGCAGGGGTTTCGAAATTTAGCGCACGAGCCACGGCTTAAAACAAAACCATGGATTTTGGAAGTACCAGGGTTTCAGGGTTTGGGACCGGATCGAAAAAACATTGAGTTACTTAAAATGTGTTTTGAGTAAACAATGAGCAATTCAGAACTTCTTAAAAAAATTCGGGACGAGGTTTGGGACGGTGAACATCTGCCGCTTTATAGCGAGCGAATACGAAATGGCGTTTATCCCGTGCTTGGTGAGGGGAGTCATGAGGCAAAAATTATGTTTATCGGCGAGGCACCGGGGCGAAACGAGGCGCTTCAGGGAAGGCCATTTTGCGGAGCGGCGGGAAAGGTGCTTGATGAGTTACTTCTTTCAGCCGGGATCCTA
Organism: Candidatus Colwellbacteria bacterium RIFCSPLOWO2_02_FULL_44_20b; assembly: GCA_001817765.1. Lineage (GTDB taxonomy): Bacteria > Patescibacteriota > Minisyncoccia > UBA6257 > Colwellbacteraceae > O2-12-FULL-44-13. The sequence continues at coordinate 27,555 of MHIZ01000037.1, forward strand.
CGAGCATCGGTTTATATTACAAATATCGTGAAAGATCGGCCTCCGCAGAATCGCGATCCATTGCCGGAAGAAATTTCCGCGTACGGGCCGTTTCTCGATCGGCAGATCGAAATTATTAAACCCGCGGTTATTGCGACACTTGGGCGTTTTTCAATGCGCTATATCATGGAAAAATTCGGATTAGCTGATTATGTGACTTCGATCAGTCAAATGCACGGCAAGCAATTTAATGCGGAGACGTCTTTTGGAAAACTTATAATCATTCCACTATATCATCCGGCAGTTGCGGTTTATGACGCGGGCACTAAAGAAGTTTTAAAAAAAGATTTTGAGGTATTGCAAGAGTTTTCGGTATAAAGAAACCGCCCCGAAGGGGCGGTCCTATCTTGCGTATGCTAGTGCTGTTCTTCTTCGGATTTTCTGGGTTAGCCAGGGAGCTATTGCTCGTTTTTTTGGTTTTGACAGCGGGGACTGGAAAACGCTCCAAAAATACTTGCAAGAACCGTCTTTCCTTGGTCCTTCGCGAACTACAACAGTTGTTCGGTGATTATTTATGTATGCTTTAAAAATCCAGTAGTTGCCTTTTGATCCATTTCCTCTTCGCTGGAGAATTACAGGAATATCCCTGTATTGTTTCTCGCACTGCGAGGGGATTTTTCCTTGGAGAATTTCTTTTGCCTCGTGTAAGAGTTCTAATCTCTCAAGCTGTTCTTTTTCAGCGCGTTCCCCCAAGCGACTGTCGTGGCTTAGATGGATTAAGCCATAGTCATCAAAGTAGACCCTATCCTTTAACTCGGGCGACTCTACATATTCTATCTGGCGATAGTACTCTTGTCCCTCAAAGAGTTTTTCCGAGTACGGAGACATTTTTTGCATATAGCGTTTACTACGTTAGTTTTTAAGGTTCTCGGCCTTTCAGATTCATTTTATCACTTATATCCACGGGGCTTTTCCCCAACTAAAAAACAACCTTTGCGGCTGATTGCGTGGTGCTCTTAAAAAACAAGAACCCGCTTAGAGCAGGTCTGTTTTGTGTCGATTTTTTCTCGGAGCGTGTCTAGGTTCTGGGCGGGGGCGAATTCCGTTATTTTTCTAGTCAAACAAAAAGCGGCTTTTAGCCGCTTAAAGTTCTTTCAGGAGGTAGTACTGTTCGACTACAACATTATGGTTTCGTTCGGTTTTCTCGAATATTTTTTCCACGAGATTTACCAGTCCGGGTTTCGGGATCTTGCTTTTTTGTTCAAGTCTCCATTCTTTTGTCGCGCGGCGCATTATGCCGATGTCTTTTATCGCTGCTATAGTGATGAGAAGAAAGAGGAACCAGGCGCCGGCAATGTACAGGCATATCCGGCCGAGCAACCAAAAAGGGAACCAAATAATTGAAGCAACGAGACCCACGAATGAGTAGATCAACCATCCCCCGTATATTATCGGGTAGGGAATTTGCATATATTTTTATATTAAGTAACTTATTAATTAAACCTTTTGTCCTGAACTTGGACATTTCTTTGGTAGTATAAAGAAAAAATAAAGACAATAAAAAATCCCACCACACGGTGGGACTTAGCGGGATCAATTATGTTCTCCAACATTCTTCTTTAAGCGCCTTTTGTGAATTCCTCAAATTCATTGCCAAAAGTGGGGCTGGTTTCCGGGGATTTCTTCTCTTTATTAGGTTTCTTTACTGCGACTACTCGTTGCTTTACACCGATAAAGTAACCGAAAACAAAAGCGCCTAAAATAAGACAAATTACTAATAGCGAACTCATATACTCTGATATTTAAGAACTGCTAAGATCCTTTTGAGGATCACATAGTGACCTTTGGGATGTGTTTCTTATTATCACTTGTACAACGGCTTGTCAAAAACCCGGATTAGTTAAAAATAAAACCCGCGCCTAGGCGCGGGCTTCTTTATGGAGCAACCCTTTTCTGATCATTTCCTAATTTATATTTCATTTCTGATTTACCCCAGAAAAATCCAATTGTCGTTGCGATTACTCCATAGATCACTATACCGAGGTATAGTGATGTAAACTCGGGTATTTCAGGGTACCACATATGAGGTATAAAAAATTGAGAATGTAATAACCAAGTGACCTTTGTTAAATTATTAAAATTACTTAGTGTCTTCTTGTATCATTTCGACTTCTCTTTGTCAAAAACTGGGTCTGACTCGATAAAAAACAAAACCCGCCTTTATGGGGCGGGTTGCTCTTTTTTAACCTTCTCGAAGCCACTGTTCCAACTTTTCTAGTTCTGTTTCAGAGAAGTCGCCGAGGTTTTTTCCTCCCCATGCGTTTTCTATTCTAAACTTTTCAATAGCGTTTTTGCTTAAAAAGACCTCGACGTTGCCACTATTGTATATGTGCATTACGCTTCCCTTCTTTTCAATCTTCTCGATGCCCTCCCCTCTAGCTTTTTGGAGGATTTTACCGAGCAGAGATCCTTTCTCGATGATTTCTCTAATCCGCTTTTCACGAAGATTCTCTTTTTCTTTTGCTTCTTCTTCTCTCAGCTTTTCTTTTCGGAGAATACCATCAATGATCTCGTCTTCCGCGGGTCCCTCTTTTGTTTCTTTTCCATCATCTTTCTCTGATTTGTCTATTACTCTTTCTATCTTTTCGGCGACCCGGCGGATTACTTCCACACTCTCACTAATTTGAATCAGGCCTACGATTACTATCATTACCAGGATAAGGAATGCGACGAATGCTATGACCAGGATTAATTCCATATGTGAAAGGTTATTTAATTATTGTTAAGGATCCATTCGACCTTTGATTTTATAGATACATCAAAGCGGTTTTTTTATAACACTTTGGTAGAAGTACGTCAACTTATTCTTTATTCTTTTTGGAAGATACTCTACAATGGCTTTCATACCCCCTAGAGAGCCGCGGATGGGGGCGTTTCGGCTATTTTCCTGTTTTGTTTGAGTAAAGCGAAATTACAAAATAGAGAATCCCGAACGCCGAGTTTACTCGGCGCTGAGGGATAACTAAGGATATGTTTAAATTAGAATCGAAGTTTCAACCGGCGGGAGATCAGCCTCAGGCGATTGCATCGCTTATTTCTGGTTTAGAGAAAGGGTACAAACACCAGACGCTTTTAGGAGTTACTGGATCAGGAAAGACTTTTACAATCGCGAATGTTATTGCCGAGGTTCAGAAGCCGACTTTAGTTATCGCGCACAACAAAACTTTAGCGGCGCAGTTGTGTAATGAATTCCGAGAATTGTTTCCAAATAATGCCGTTCATTATTTTGTTTCGTACTACGACTATTATCAGCCAGAGGCGTATATTCCTTCTTCGGATACCTATATAGGAAAGGAAGCGATGATTAATGATGAGATTGATAAATTGCGCCACGCGGCGACAACGGCGCTTTTGACGCGGAAGGATGTAATTATCGTTGCTTCGGTTTCGTGCATTTACGGTTTAGGGGCGCCGGAGGTTTATAAAGAAAATATTTTTCATTTGAAAGTCGGGGATGTTGTTGATCGGAAGAAGTTTCCGCGAAAGCTTATCGAGCTTCAATTTACTCGAACAACGGCGGATCTGAAACGAGGAACGTTTCGTTTACGCGGAGATAATTGGGAAATTATGCCGCCGGATCGAGAGATGATTTATAACCTTGTTCTTAACCCTTCGACAGGCTCAGGGCAAGCTGGTGCGATTTCAGAAATATATGAAATAAATCCAGTTGAAGGATTTCGACCGGGAAAAACGCCGAAACTTCAAGAAGTATTTTTCGCGCCGGCAAAACATTTTATTACCGAGGTTGAAGAACGAAATCGGGCGATTGAGGATATTCTTATTGAGCTTAAAGAACAACTTGCGCGTTTTGAAAAAGAAGGGAAGCTACTTGAAGCAGAACGGCTCGAGCGGCGGACTAAAGCGGATATCGCGATGATGCGGGAGATTGGCTATTGCAACGGGATTGAAAACTATTCACGGCACCTTTCGGGACACAACGCTGGTGAGCCGCCGGATACGCTCCTGAATTATTTCCCTGATGATTTTCTTTTGGTGATTGATGAATCGCATGTTACGGTTTCGCAGATCGGCGGGATGTATGAGGGCGACGCATCGCGCAAACGGACGCTCATTGAGTATGGATTCCGATTACCTTCGGCGGCGGACAACCGACCACTTCGTTTTGATGAGTTTAAAAAGCGTATTGGACAGACATTGTATACGTCGGCAACACCGGGAAAGTACGAACTTGAACACAGCGATTCTTCAACGGGTTCAGGGCAGATTGTCCAACAGATTGTTCGTCCGACAGGACTTGTTGACCCGGAAATTATCATTCGTCCGGTTCGCGGGCAGATTGATGATTTAATCGAACGCATTAAAGATCGGATTTCGAAAAAAGAACGGGTGCTTGCGACAACGCTTACGAAACGGATGGCAGAAGAGCTTAGCGACTATCTTGAGAACTTAAAAATCAAAGTTACGTACCTTCATAGTGACGTTGCTACACTTGATCGAATTCGGATTTTGAGTGATTTTCGGCGAGGAAAATTCGATGTCTTGATTGGTGTTAACTTGCTTCGCGAAGGATTGGATTTGCCGGAGGTTTCGCTTGTTGCTATTCTCGATGCTGACAAAGAAGGATTCTTGCGGAGTGAAACATCACTTATTCAGACGATGGGACGGGCGGCGAGAAACGTGAACGGACAAGTTATTTTGTACGCGGATCACGAGACGGGTTCGATTAAACGGGCGGTTTCAGAGAGTACGCGGCGACGCAAGATTCAACTTGCATACAATAAGAAATACGGGATTACTCCAAAAACGATTGAGAAACGTATTCACGATATTATCGCGAGCGAGGAGCAGGAAGCGTACACGCGCGCGAAGAAGATTGAGCGGGTCGAACGAGTTGGGTATACTGGGCGGAAATTGACTGACGTGCTTCGCGAAAAAGAAAAAGCAATGAAAGAGGCGGCGGACGAACTTGATTTTGAGCTGGCGGCGATTTTACGGGATGAGATTATGGTGCTTAAGAAGCAGGAGAAGACTAAAAGTAAATAATTGTGAAGAAAACAGTAAATAAAATAAACATGGGGTCCACCTATGCTAAAGCTTCGGCGGATGCTCATATTTATAGATAAATTTAAAAGTAAATTTATATAAATATGGCAAAAGATAAAATAATCATTCGTGGAGCACGCGAGCATAATTTAAAAAACATTAATTTAGAGATTCCGCGCGATAAGATGGTTGTATTCACGGGGCTTTCCGGTTCGGGTAAATCGAGCTTGGCTTTTGATACGATTTTCGCGGAGGGACAGCGGCGATATATCGAATCACTCTCAGCGTATGCGCGGCAATTCTTAGGGAAGCTCGATAAGCCGGATGTTGACGATATTCAGGGATTATCGCCTGCTATTTCAATTGATCAAAAGAGCCATTCGGCGAATCCGCGTTCGACGGTCGCTACGATTACCGAGATTTACGATTACCTTCGGGTACTTTTCGCGCGCGCGGGAACGCCGCATTGTCCGCAGTGTGGCAAAGAAATTCGCAAGATGACGATTGAAGAGATTGTTGATTCGGTTATTGCCATTTCAGAACAAAACAAAGCTCAGAAGAATATTGTATTGCTCGCGCCAGTTGTGCGGGGACGAAAAGGAGAATATTACCAGTTGCTTTATGATTTTTTGAATTCCGGTTTTTCTGAGGCACGGATTGATGGAAAAATGGTTTCTTTACGGGAACGGATTGAATTGAGTCGTCACAAACAGCATACAATTGAACTTGTTGTGGATCGGATTCCCTCAGGATTGGATTTTACCGATAAAGATAATCGGTTGCGGCTCTCGGAAGCGGTTGAGTCAGCAGTTAAGTACGGAAATGACGTTGTGACGATTATTA
>MHIZ01000038.1:0-10908 GCA_001817765.1 Candidatus Colwellbacteria bacterium RIFCSPLOWO2_02_FULL_44_20b
CCCTTATCAACGAGCTTCCGAAAAATCGGAAAGCGATTATTACGAAAATTGTCGCACCGGAAAATCGCGAGAAGGCGTACGCGTTTATACGAGGTCAGGCGCGGCGTGGGAGACAAACATTTGTGATTTGTCCGCGAATCCAGCCAAGCGAAACTCAAGAGAATGATCTGCTAACTTCAGACTTTAAAAAGCTTCTTGAGCTTGATGTTAAGACGGTTAAGGAAGAACTTGAAAAGCTTTCGAAGAAAGTTTTCCCTGACTTAAAAGTCGGGATGCTTCATGGGAAGCTCAAGAGCGAAGAAAAAAAGAAAGTTATGGCTGATTTTGCCGAGGGAAAAACTGACATTCTTGTTTCCACTTCAGTTATTGAGGTTGGGGTGGATGTGCCAAACGCGACCATTATGATGATCGAGGGATCAGAGTGGTTTGGATTAGCACAGTTGTATCAGTTTCGAGGACGCGTCGGACGGGGCGAACATCAATCGTTTTGTTTTCTTTTCACGGAATCGCACACAAGGACAACTCAAGCAAGATTACAGTCGTTGATTACCGCGAAAAACGGTTTTGAGCTTGCAGAAATGGATTTGAAGTTTCGGGGTCCGGGGGAGCTTTTAGGGAATGAGCAAACAGGACTTCCCGATATCGCGATGCGAGCGTTACAAAACGAACAGTTAATTAAAGACTCCCGTGAAGCAGCGAGGAAAATTATGGAGATTGATCCAGAATTCACGAAACATCCGCTTCTCATGGCGCGCATGCAAGCATTTCAGAAAGAGACGCATTTGGAGTAAGGTCGCACCGTATCGTTTTTGTGACGTCTTGTGCAGGAGAATCACTATTTTATTTCTTCTACAACCCGAGAGAATTCATCGCCATTACGAGCGACGTAGATTAAGTAGTTGTCGTCCTCGGTGAAGTAGGGATTATAAATTTTTTCGTATGCTTGTTTAGGTTCGTTGTTTAAAACAACGAACTGTTTTGAATCGTAAGAAGGTTCTTCTGCTATGTAGGCTAAGTAACGACCGTCGTGACTAAATACGAGGTCTTTGACGTTATAATAGCCTGTCCGTGTCTCCGTTTGGTTTACTTCCGTATCCATTACCACAAATAAACCTCCTATATCAAACTCACGATAAGATTCGTCACCGAACGCTTTCACGCTGTAAGCTAGTTTTTGACTATCACCGCTCCAAATGAGCTCGTTATAACTTTCGGATCCAGCTGCGGCATGCGGCGGTTCGAAAACGTAAGGGTGGCCCGTATTAAAGGTACCAGCTGGATTATTTAAATCTCGAATAGTGAACGCAGAAATGTAGGTTTTAGGAAATGCCTCGCCTTCATATACTGCAAAGTAAGCAAGTTGTTGACTATTAGGACTAAATTGGAGATTCCAAGCTGTACTGTACGCCCAAAGCGCATCTACACCATAAGGTCCAAAGTAACCATCGATGTCCTCTTCGGACTCTAGACTACCAATTGCAACATAATAACCTTTTTTTAACAAAAGAAGTCCTTTGCGAGAAATCTCTTCCTGATAAGCGACATATGCGAACTTTTGACCATCGTTACTTACTGTAAAGGTTGTAATGTCGTCATTATCAACTAGTAATACTTTTTCTTTTTCTCCAACAACCAGGTAAGTTTCTTCATCTTGGCGGACGATGTAAGAAGGTTTATCGCCAGAACTAAAAATTAAATCTTCTGACTGTAGGAATTTTTCAATACTATCGTAAGATTTTTTTCTACTTCCGTTAACTACAACGAAGCTTTCGCCTTGATTTGTAGCTATGTAAGCCAACTTTTGACTATTGGCGCTGAAGATTTTACTACGTACTGCTTGATAGGGTCCTTCCTTATTATCATCAACGAAAACGAAAAAGTTGTTGTTTTCTAGTACTTCGTACGCTAGATGGGTTCCGTCTGGACTAAAAATAAGATTGCCTTCAAAGTCGTACTCAGACCCCCTTGAGTTATATGGTCCTTTTTCCTTCCCGTTGATTACTACATACATTTCGTTAGCGCGCTCTACCATCCAAGCGGTACGACGACTATTTGGACTGAATACTACTTCAATGATTTCATCATAAGGACCATACTCTACTCCGTCTACAATTAAGAGGTCTTTCCCTTCGTTACTAGAAACTTCATAGACGACGCGACTGTTATCGGGGCTGATATAAAACCTCCCGGCTTCTTGGGGGATTGATGCTATTTTTTCAACTTTTGAAGCGTTGGACGAAGTTATGGCTTGTTTTGTTTCGGGTGTAACTCTTAAAAAGCTCTTGTATACCACAAAAGCTCCTAACCCGATTATAACTACAAAAATTAAGAACAGCGGTAATAACTTGTTTTTATCTGTGGGGAGTGGGGGCATAAGCATATTTTAATAATAATATATCTGATATGGAATCACCAGTTGCAGAATATCCCTTCTTGCGACATTGTGTGCAAGCTTCAAAAAAACGAGACGCATTTGGAGTAGATTACACAACGGTCCTTATGCGACGCCCTATCGAGGAGTTGGTGTTTATCGGTTTAGTACAGTCTCCAGTTCAGAATGCCGTCTAGTGAATATAACCCCCCGCCGCTTGTGGCGAGAACAATCGCAAGCGCAAGTAATACGAGATCAATTTCGTAGCCGTTTACTAATTTCAAACCTTCATGCATTTTCCAGAAAATACTGATGAGCATTCCTACTGCGAATAAAACCGCGAGTGGTTGAATGAGAAAACCGAGAATTAGCGCGGCGCCACCAAAAACTTCGAGAACTACAACAGGTGTTCCCCACAAGACGCCAGGTTTTAATCCGATACTAGCGAACCATTCATTTGCCGTTTTGAAGTTTTTTATTTTTGGTAAGCCGTGGGCGATAAAAACAGCGCCGAGTACAACGCGGACGATAAAGAGGGCAAGCGTGCTATAGACGAAAAACAATTGAATCATTACTCTAAATAGTATAGCATTTGAACGATTTTATGGCCCCATCGTCTAGTGGTTAGGACGTCGGGTTTTCATCCCGGCAACAGGGGTTCGATTCCCCTTGGGGCTGCGCGTTTGAGTATGTAGTATGTAGTAGGTAGTATGTAGCAATAACATGCGTATTTTAGGTATTGAAACAAGTTGTGATGAGACAGGAATTAGCGTTGTTGAGGCAAAGGCGCCGCGGTCTCTCGGTAAACTCGGGATTTCGGCGAGTACGCCTCAATTTAAAATTTTGAGTAATGCCGTTTCGTCGCAGATTAAGGTGCATCGCCCATTTGGTGGGGTTGTGCCGATGCTCGCGAAGCGGGAACATATTAAGAACTTACCTATTGTATTAGAAGAAGCTTTGAAAGCGGCGAAAACGAAACCGGAGAAAATTGATTTAATTGCAGTTACCGTGGGACCGGGATTAGAGCCGGCACTTTGGACTGGGGTTTTGTTCGCGAAAGAGCTTTCAAAAAGATGGAAGAAGCCCCTTATTGGTGTTAATCATTTAGAGGCGCATTTATATAGTTCGCTTATCGCGGGGAAAAAGATTCCCTTGCCCGCGATTGCTTTGATTGTGAGTGGAGGACATACGATTTTGCTTTTGCTTAAAAATTTTAAGACGTGGAAGAAAATCGGCGAGACGAAAGACGACGCGGTTGGTGAGGCGTTTGATAAAGTCGCGCGGATGTTGAAGCTTTCCTATCCGGGCGGGCCTGAAATTCAGAAACTCGCTTTACAAGGAAAAGTGGATGCAATTCAGTTCCCTCGGCCGATGATGCATACCAAAGATTACGATTTTAGCTTTTCGGGATTGAAGACCGCGCTTTTCTATTACACACGAGATACGAAGAAATATAAAAAAGCTGATGTTGCCGCATCGTTTCAACAAGCGGCACTTGATGTTTTGGTTTATAAAACAATCAAGGCGGCGCGAGCATATGGCGTACAATCAATAATTCTCTCAGGAGGAGTCGCGGCAAATACAGCGCTTCGAGAGAGTTTGGGGAAAACAGCGAGGACTAGCGGTTTTCACTTTTTTGTGCCAGATTTTATCTATAATACTGATAATGGAGCGATGATCGCGGTCGCAGGATATCTTAGTTATCTATTTAAGAAGAAGCGACGGATTACTGCCCAGGCAAACCTGAGTCTTTAGTATGTAGGAAGTAGAATGTAGAAGGTAGTAGAAAAACAGGAACGGAAGATATAATTTTATGTCCTATAATCCACAGGAAAGCGAACCGAAAATTTATAAACAATGGGAGGAATCCGGATATTTCAATCCGGATGTTTGCGTTAAGAAGGGAGTGACGAAGAAAACAGCGGAACCGTTTACAATTGTTTTGCCGCCGCCGAACGTAACTGGACGACTTCATATGGGGCACGCGGCAATGCTCGCGATTGAAGATATTCTTGTGCGTTTCAATCGGATGCGCGGTAAGAAAACATTGTGGATTCCCGGTACCGATCACGCGGCGATCGCTACACAGTCGAAAGTAGAAAAGATTATTTACAAAGAAGAGGGAAAGAGCCGGTATGACTTGGGACGAGAGGTATTTTTGAAGCGTGTAGAACAGTACGCACAGGAGAGTCACGATACCATTGTTCACCAGGTTAAAAGCATGGGCTCGTCACTTGATTGGAGTCGTGAGGCGTATACACTTGATGAGCCGCGCTACCTCGCGGTCTATACTGCGTTTAAAAATATGTATGACGACGGACTTATTTATCGCGGGCACCGCATTGTGAATTGGGATCCGAAAGGACAGACAACGATTTCTGACGATGAGATTGTGTATCAAGAACAGAAAACAAAGCTTTATACCTTTAAATATTCAAAGGATTTTCCGATCGCCATTGCAACAACACGGCCTGAAACAAAAGTTGGTGATACGGCTGTCGCGGTTCATCCAGATGATACACGTTACAAAAAATATATTGGGCAAGAATACAAGCTCACGTTTTGTGGCGTACCGCTTACGGTAAAAGTTGTTGCAGACAAGGAAATCGACAAGACATTCGGGACGGGTGCTGTTGGTGTGACGCCGGCGCATAGTACTATCGACTGGGAAATTGCCGAGCGACACAACCTTCCCCGCTCGCAAGTAATTGATGAGAAGGCGCGAATGATGGTTGGTGATGAACGATTGCTTGGTAAAAAAGTTCTTGAAGCACGAGAAATAATTGTCGCGTGGCTCAAAGAAGAAAATCTTCTTATTAAAGAAGAGGAGATTACTCACAACATCGGTACGGCCGAACGAACGGGCGCTGTTGTCGAACCATTGCCAAAACTTCAGTGGTTTATCGCAGTCAACAAGAAATTTAAACTTAAAAATTCGAAAATCAAAGGAATTAAGAGTGGAAGCGAGACGACCCTGAAAGAAATTATGCGGGCGACAGTAAAGAATGGGCAAACCAAGATCTTGCCGAAGCGATTTGAAAAGATTTATTTTCATTGGATTGATAATCTCCGCGACTGGTGCATTTCTCGGCAGATTTGGTACGGACATCAGGTGCCTGCTTGGTACTGCGGTGGAGTTGAAAAATCGAGCCAGCTTAGAATGGGATTTCATAAGGACGTTGTTCCTCAGGTTTTTGATGGAAAAACAAAGACTTATCGTCTGCGAGATTATGGTTTTAAGGTTGGTGACAAGGTCCTTTTTGAGAATTCACAAACAAGAACACTTTTTGGCTACGCTATTATAACCAAGATCGAAGAAACACGAGTCGATAAAATCGACTACGCGGACGCAACGCATTATAAGACATATAAGAATCTTCAAGAACTTATTACTGCGTTTAAGCTTTGGAATCCTGACAAGGTAGTAACAGCGCAGTCAAAGGCTTATCTTTATGCGTATGAGTTTCATAAGTTTTCAAAACAAGACTCTAGTGATGGGTGTGGTCAGATAATCGCCCCTCTCAATAAGCCAAAAATATGTCCGGCGTGTGGCGGTACAAAGCTTAAGCAAGATTCAGACACCTTAGACACATGGTTTTCGTCTGGTCTTTGGACGTTTTCGACGCTTGGCTGGCCCCACTTCGCCGAAACGGCTACGCGGGGCGAGCCCGGTCCAAAAAATGATTTCGCGAACTACCATCCGACGAATGTTTTGGAAACAGGTTACGATATTCTTTTCTTTTGGATTGCCCGAATGATCTTAATGAGCGGTTACAATCTTGGCGAGATTCCGTTTGAAACCGTTTACCTTCACGGACTCGTGCGAGATGGACAGGGACGGAAGATGTCAAAGTCGCTTGGTAATATAGTTGATCCACTTGATTTGATCGCGAAGTATGGAGCGGACGCGACTCGACTTTCACTTATCATCGGTGCCGCACCGGGAAATGATGTAAAGCTTTCAGAAGATAAGGTGCGCGGCTATCGTAATTTCACGACAAAGATTTGGAACGCGGCACATTTTGTGACAATGAATTATGATCCGAAGTTCGCGAAGGTGAAACCGAAATTTACCGCTGCTGACAAGAAAGATCTTCTTGAATTGAAGAAAATCAAAGTACAGGTTACAAGAGATATTGAGTCATTCAAACTTCATTCGGCGGCAGATACCTTATACCACTACTTCTGGCATACATTTGCTGATAAGATTATTGAAAGCGCAAAGTCGCGGCTTAAGAGTGAAAACAAGGCGGATAAAAAGGCAGCATTTGAAGTACTTTCAACCATTCTTCTTACATCGCTTACGATGTTGCATCCATTTATCCCCTTTGTGACCGAGACTATTTATCAAGATTTGCCTTTTAGAAAAGCAAAATCGCGGCCAATGCTCCTTGTGGAACAATGGTAAACTACGATTCGATTCCCATTATTTTCGGACTTGGCACTTTGCCGAGTTTGGCCTGGCTTATTTTCTTTTTACAAGAAGATGAGCATCCCGAACCGAAGCGGTATATTTTTCTCGCGTTTCTTGGTGGGGCAGTTGTTACGTTTTTCGCCCTTTTACTTCAAATTGTTTTAAATATACGTCTTTCCGGACTTGAAATCAGCCAGCTTTCCCCTCTTTCGCTTGTCGGCGCCGCTTTTATCGAGGAAGTCGCGAAGTTTGGGATTATCTACCTTCTTATTGCCCGTAATAAAAAGGTTTTTGACGAGCCGCTTGACGCGATGATTTATATGATTACGGCGGCCTTGGGATTCGCTGCTGTTGAGAACATCCTCAATGTCGCGCAAGCAATTGATCCAATCGGCATTGTTACACTTCGTTTTATCGGCTCGACATTGCTTCACGCCCTTGCCTCTGCCTTTGTTGGTTACTACTGGGCGCACGGTATGATTAAAAAGCGGCTTGGTTCATTCATTTTTTTTGGACTTCTTGTTGGCACTACTTTGCACACTCTTTTTAATTATTTTATAATTAACTTTGATCAGAAGATTTACGCAACATTACTTTTGGTTTTCGTCGCCTTCTTTGTTTTTGCTGATTTCGAGAAAATAAAACACGAGGAACAATCACATGAAATTACACAAGGATAATTCGGAGGGAGAACTTGTCGAACATCTTCATATCGACGATCCCGCACCGTCGGAAGATCTTTTTGATGTCGGCGAAGGACAGCTTACTGTTGATGTGTACCAGACACCAAGTGAGCTTGTTATCGAATCGACAATCGCGGGAGTGAATCCTGATGATCTTGATATTTCAATTACCAGCGAATCAGTTACTATCAAGGGCGAACGACGAAAGATGGAAGAGGTAACCGAGGGAGATTATTTTTATCAGGAGTGCTATTGGGGAAAGTTTTCACGTTCGATTATATTGCCTCAAGAAATTGACGCTGAAAAAGCTGACGCGTCTTTGAAGAATGGGGTTTTGAAGATTGTTTTGCCGAAGCTTGTTCGGGACAAAAATAAAAAACTTAAGGTAAAGATGGAATAAAACTATGAATTGCTAATAATAAAACCGGTGAAAAGCCGGTTTTATTTTTTCTCCTTGTCTTCGCTCTTTCTTTTACGATCTCGCTCGGCGATGCGTCTTTCAATCGCTGTATCAGTAGCTAAATCTTTACTGTTTCTTACGCGATCAAGAAAGAGGATGCCTTCAATATGATCGTGTTCATGCTGGAACACTCGAGCGCCTAGATTTTCTAATGTTTCTTTTACTTTTTTTCCGACACGATTTGTATATTCAACCTTGATTGATGTGTGACGTGAAACTTTTCCTGCAAGCTTTGGAATACTGAGGCACCCTTCCCAACCTTTTTCGGTTTCTTCGGAAACTTCGATGATTGCGGGATTTATAACAACACGAAGTTTTGTTTCTGGAATATCGGGATTGTCTCGGTCTTTATAGGAGTTAATAAGAAACAGACGAAGCGATTCATATACTTGCGGGGCGGCAAGACCAATGCCGTTTGCCTCTTGCATTGTTATAACCATATCGTCAATAAGCTCCTGGATTTTTGGGTCGTTTATGTTTTCAATGGGTTTCGCTTTCTTGTGGAGGACGGGTTCACCGAGCTCAGCGATGAGCTTTTTTTGGGGTTTGCGCATAGTTAGAAATTTTTCCTTAGTACTTCAAGAGATTTCCGTAGACGGACTGCGTGCCGTCGTCGAGATAGACTTGGAATGTATCGTTCGAGATTGCTTTTGACGTATCTACTTCTACAGCAATTGTTAGCTTTTGACCAGCAACCATTTGGTATGGCGGGTTAAATGTAATGACTGATGTGGCGCCGGCCGTGGTACCTGACCAATCCGTACCAACTCCGATAATGTCGCTTAAACCGCTTGGAGTTAGCGCTCTTACAATCGGCTTCTGTGTTACCGGCACTCGAGTATTGATGTTACCACTTCGTCTCAGTGTGAGTGTTGTGAGTGTTGGCGCAAGATTTGTTTTATTTTTGATATCAAAAAGGGCAACTACCTGATTTGATGAACTAATTACGGTCATATTCGCGTATCCTAAAGAATTAGGATTTAATGTTACGTCCAGAATATTATCTCCAACGTTCAATGGGAAGATGTTTTGTGATGTGGAGGTTTGGGTCGGCGTTGGAGCTGGTGGAACAACTATTGTTGCTGATGGCGCTGCTGATTGAACTTTGAGCTCTGGATACGTTTGAGTTTGTGATTGTACTTCAAGCGTGCCGTTCGATCCGCCACAGACTCCGTTTAATACTACCCTTGTTCTTGGACCGACACGACCATAACCAGAATCGCCTACTCTACTTACCACACCGTATTTCAATTGAGCGCGTCCAACGGCGCGTGTCGTGAGCGGGCCGTAGTATCCTGTTACGAGTCCTTCAGGATAAATGTCTGTCCCGAGATTTTTTAGTTTTTCCTGAAGTTTTCGAACTTCGTCATTCTGATTTCCTTCATCGAGTTCTCTTGTAAGTTCGGCGCAGAGACTTGAGATCATTGGTGTGCTTTGATTTATTCCTTGACTACTGCTTGGTGGGACTGCCTGCCCACTACCTTGAAGAAAGGGTGTACTTCCCTGCAAAGACTGCGATGGATAGGTTGTTTGAACTTGCGGGGTTGTTTGGGTTGGGGCTGTTGACGGTTGTGATGGGGTTGTCTGTGGCGTCTGGGTTTGAGTTGTCGGTTGAGTTCCCGCCGCGTAGACTATTACTTCGATTGGAGCTGTTCCTTGGCCAGCGTTATTTTTGCACGTAAGTTTGTAGGCGTGCGAACTAGCTCTTGTTGGCGTGATTGTTTGTTCAGTTACTGAACTTGAAGCTGTTTTAGAACCAGACCAGTCCCCCCAGGCTTCGCAGGAAGTCGCGTTGTTAGTCGCGTACCATGAGAGCACTATTGAATCGCCGAGTGTTATGGAGTTTTTACTTACCTTTAAAACCGTGTAGGGTTTGTAGATGGTTTCTGTTTGCCAGCGGACAGGAACTCCTGGCTTCAGATATATCTTTCCGTCCGATTGACGAATAAGTTCGCTTTCTGAGTAATACTTCAGGTAATCAGGATTTGATACATATGTTGATCCATCAGGAAGATAGCTTTGAGTTTGTGTTGTTGACGATGGAGTAGGCGTTGATACGGCTGAGGGAGTTCCGACAGTTACTGTTACTGTCTTTGTGCTTTCTCCTGAATTGTTCTTGCATTTTAACGTGTAGTTATACGTACCTTTGCTTAAGGGTTTTATTCCTTCATATGCCCAACCTCCTGTCGCGGATTTTGCTCCCGGCCACCATTCAGAACCAGAGCATGAAGCGGGTGTGCTGCTTACAACTTTATAAGAAAGCGTTGACGATTCGCCTAGGGAAATACTTGTCGGGCTCGCGCTTAATGTAATTTGAGGGATGTTCGGCTCGGCAGAGACGAGCGCGTATACCATTACTGTCGCAGTATTGCCGTATCCGGCGTTATTTTTACAGCGAAGCGAGTAAGTGTACATTTTGCCGCCTTGCGCGATTGGGACTGTTTCGTTTATCCAGCTTGAACTCGCGTTTTTATTTCCGTTCCAATCGCCGGACGCTTCGCAACTTGTCGGACTATTTGTTGCTGACCATGAGAGTGTTGTTGAGGTTCCGCCCGAAGGCACGCTTACCGTTACTGATGACTGATTGCCAATATTTAAAGCTACATACGGGGCGGACGTTTGGGTTTGTTGAGATCCAGAAGAAGGAATTGGGGTGCTTGTTGGTGTCGGATTTACTTTTACCGTTACATTTACGGTATTGCCGTATCCGCCGCTGTTCGCGCATTTTAATGAATAGGTAAACGTACCGCTCGATGGAGGGGTGACTGTTTCGTTCAACCACGTTGATGAAGCTGTTTTATTACCACTCCAGGCGCCAGATGCCTCACAGGAAGTCGCGTTGTTTGTCGATGACCAAGAAAGAGTTACTGATTGGCCCTGGGTGATTTCTGCTGAGGCGTTGTTACTAATATTTAAAGCTGTATAGGGCGGATTTACAGTTGTCGTTGTTGGAGGTGGGGTTGTTGTTGAAGTTGAATTT
>MHIZ01000038.1:10935-28328 GCA_001817765.1 Candidatus Colwellbacteria bacterium RIFCSPLOWO2_02_FULL_44_20b
TTATTTTTACACGTTAAATTGTACGTATACGTGCCAACGCTTAGTGGGGTTGCGCCTTCGTACGCCCAACTTGATGTTGTGTTTTTTGATCCACTCCAGGCGCCTGACCCTGAGCACGAAGTCGATCCCGTGCTTGTATATGAAAGTGTTACTGACTGACCAAGCGTCATTGAGGTTTTGTCAGTATTAAACGTCACTTGAGGAACTGATGTTGATGAAGAGGGTGTTGTTGTCGCAACCATCGCGCACCCAATTGTTTTTGGAGACGAATCAACTACGATACTTCCTCCGGTACCTGAAAGATTGATGGCGTAGATCCATAACGAATGCGTTGATCCATTTCGCAATCCATAACTTGAATCGGCAAGCGAAAGATTAAAGCCATGATTACCGGAAATACCAAAAGCGTTATTTACGTCAGTACGATTGACGTCGGTCGTGAAACGGCCAAGCTTTGTTCCGCCGCTTACACCTCCATCGCGCCACACTTCGTAGGCGCTATTACTTGAAGGACTGTCCGGGTCATAGACCCAGCCGCGGACACTACAATTTCCACTTTCAACAGCATCAAAAACGCCCTTTGGATCAGCGGCAACCGCGATATTTCCTAACATCATAAAACCTACGACCAGCGCACCACACACTATAACTACATGATTTTTTGACATAGTTTTATATTAAACAAGACGCTCACGGCCTTTAAACAAATTGTATTCCCCTACGAGTAGTTAGGCAATATTGAGTCAAGGTCTTTTACGCCAAGCGGTGTCACACTCAAGTACGGCTCACCATATTCGACGCCAATTTCATAGCCGTAGTTTTTATGTCGAGCACGCCAATAGCCGAGAAAATCGTTTTCGGTATTTTTTGTTGAGATATACCCTTCTGATTTTAAGAACTGCGACTTATAGGCTTTTATGGCACGCATTTTTGTTTCGAATTCTTCTGAGATATCAAGAATGAATGTCGGGCGAAAATCGTACCAGAGACGATAGAAAAACACATACGAAGGACGGTGGGGTCTATACTTTGACTTTATTTTTGTTAAGCCGGCTGTAAAAAGCGCTTTGAAAACTGCATCTCCAGTTGTTGCGTGATCGGGATGACGATCGTGCCAATATGGGATAAGAACAATATTCGGACGATAGCGGCGTACTACTTCAAATACTTTCATTCGTACTTCCTGACTGTCAAATAGTAACGCATCGGGAAGATTTAGATTCTCTCGTACAGCGACGCCCATAATTTTTGTCGCGCGTTTTGCTTCTTTTATTCTTAATTCCTTTGTTCCGTTTGAAGAACGTTCAGCACGACTTAGATCGATGATACCAACTTTTTTGCCAGCGCGGACGTATTTAATGAGCATCCCTGCGGCGCCAGCTTCAACATCATCGGGATGCGGGCCGAAGGCGAGTATGTCGAGTTTTTGACTTTTTGTTGTATTTTTCATTGTTTCTAAGAAATAAAAATCCCGGACTTGCCGGGTTTAGTTACTATAACTTTAATCTCTAATTCAATTCCGACACGGAGTTCCGGCTGTTTTTTGCCGTGTCAAATATACACAACAGATAGAACCTCCTTTTTGTTCTTTTGACTGTAATTTTTTCACTTTTTGAAGTTTACCCCGGTTTTCTTACTTTTGACAAATCTTACCTATTAATTCTTGTTGGTTTTCCCCTTTTGAAGTTTAGATTTTTTGTAACTTTAGGATGTATAATAATAGAAGTAAGCCCGAGAAACGATTATCCCGGGGGTGTTTCTTGTAGTTAATTACTTTTATTTTTATGGACAAACGTCGTTCTCCTTCTAAGAAATCTCTACACACCTCTTTAAAAACGAAGCGGCGTTCTTTGGAACCAAAAATAGGAGAAACAAAATCGAAGAAAGCTTTAAAACGATCCTCCGCACGACGCCTTTCTACAAAACTTCGGAAACGATCGATTGTTTCAAAACGTAAACCGCCGCTTCGTAAAAAGACTCCTTCTGTTCTTACGCGAGTTGAAACAAATCCAATTCTCGCGCCTATTCGCGAACATCCGTGGGAGTCGTGGCAAACATTTAACCCGGCGGCGCTTTCTGTTGATGGAAAGATTTATCTTCTTTATCGCGCGCTTGGCGAAGATGGCGTTTCTCGAATCGGTTACGCGAAGACCGATGACGACTTTACCATCCATGAACGACTACCTCATCCTGTGTACGTTCATGGCAATCAACCGAAATTTCATTTTGCCTCGTTTTTCTCGGGAGGCGGATTTGGCGGCGTTGAAGATCCGCGACTTGTTCGTATCGGCGATACTGCTTATATGACCTACCTTTCATTCGACGGCGATCCACGTATGACCCTAACCTCTATCAAGATCGAGGATTTCGTTAATAAGACATGGAGATGGAAAGCTCCTGTTCCAATCTCTCCGCCCGGGCAGCTTCATAAGAATTGGGTAATATTTCCCGCGAAGATCAATGGCAAGTACGCCATCCTTCACAGCATTTCGCCGCAGGTTCTTGTTGATTATTTCGATACGCTTAATTTCGACGGCAAGACGTACATTCGCAGTTACTACACACCGGACGATGGCGAAGACCGGTGGGATAATTGGGTACGCGGCGTTGGACCGCCGCCACTTGATACGCCTCTTGGTTGGCTTGTCTTGTATCACGCGATGGACCGACGTGACCCGGGTAAATATAAACTCGGCGCGCTTATTCTTGATAAGAAAAATCCCCTTAAGGTTGTGTATCGTTCTCCTGAGCCGATTCTTGAACCTGATTTACATTATGAAAACAACGGCGTGAAAGGAGGCGTTGTATACGCTTGTGGCGCAGTTATCCACGACGGGCGACTTATTGTTTATTATGGAGGCGCCGATACTGTCGTGTGCGCCGCGTATGCCGACCTTGAACCGTTTCTCGCTTTGATTCAAAAAGGAGGAACTCCGAAACTGAAACAGGTACGATTAAATTCTTCCGGAAAATTCGTGTAACGCATGGTTATCGTCAAACGATCCGCTGAAAATCCGATCCTTAAGCCGAATAAAGAACAATCTTGGGAATCCGAGGCGGTTTTTAACGGTTGTCCGGTGAAGCGTGGAAATAATATTCATCTTCTTTACCGCGCGCTTTCTCCTTATCACTACCATAGCGGGGCAGACACGCAGATGCAGGTTTCTGATATCGGCATCGCTGTCAGCCGTGATGGACTCCATTTTCGTGATCGGAAACGATTTATTGTTCCTGAGTATTCGTGGGAACGCTATGGATGTGAAGATCCGCGTGTTACAAAACTTGATGATACTTACTATATTTTTTACACCGCTCTTGGACAATATCCTTTTACTCCAGATGGAATTCGAGTTGGCGTAGCTCTCAGCCCTGATCTGAAACGCGTTACCGCGAAACATCTTGTAACACCGTTTAACGCGAAAGCAATGGCGCTTTTTCCGGAGCGCATTAACGGCAAGATGTACGCGATCCTTACGGCGCATACCGACACGCCGCCATCGAAGATAGCGCTTGCTTCATTCAATTCAGAAACGGATCTTTGGTCGAAAGCTTATTGGGAAAAGTGGCATAAAGAAATCGACTCTCACGCAATTCATCTGCAACGACGGAGCGATGATCATGTTGAAGTAGGCGCGCCGCCGATTAAGACTAAATACGGATGGCTTCTTGTGTATTCGTATATTCGTAATTACTACTCCCCACAGCACCTTTTTACGATTGAAGCGGTGCTTCTTGATCTTAAAAATCCATCAAAGGTTATTGGCCGCACGACGGCTCCGCTTCTCACTCCGGAAGAAGAATATGAGCGATATGGTTTGATTCCGAATATTGTTTTCCCTTCCGGCACACTCCTGCACAACGATACGCTTCATATTTATTATGGGGCGGCGGACGCAACGTGTTGCGTTGCAACCGTCAGCCTTTCTCATCTTCTTAAAGATATGATGCGGATTGAAGCGCCGCTCGTACGATTTGAGCGGGCGCTTGATAATCCGATTCTTACTCCACAGAACGACCGTCCATGGAAGGCGCGGGCGGTTTTTAATCCAGCGGCTTTTTATGAAGGTAACAAAGTTCACCTTGTGTACCGCGCGATGTCTCCTGACAATACTTCTGTTCTTGGTTACGCAACAAGTCGTGATGGTACTCATTTTGACGAACAATTTTCTGAACCGATTTATGTACCACGCGAGCCTTTTGAACAAAAACTTGCTGAAAACGGTTATTCAGGATGTGAGGATCCTAGGATTACAAAGATTGGGACAACACTTTATATGTGTTATACCGCGTATGATAGTCAGCATCCGCCACGGATTGCTCTTACTTCGATACCTCTTAAGAAATTCTTGAAGCGTGAATGGGACTGGGCGAAACCTATTCCTCTTTCTCCGCCTGATTTCGATAATAAAGACGCGTGTATTTTCCCCGAAAAAGTAAAAGGGAAATATATTATTTTTCATCGTATGGGCGTTGATGTTGATATCGCAGTTGTGCCGTCACTTAAATTCGACGGCACGACGTGGCTTGAAGAACAGCGCTGGCTTTACCCTCGGAAGGGTATGTGGGATAGTAGAAAAGTGGGTATCGCGGCGCCGCCTGTTAAAACAAAAAAGGGCTGGATTCTTATTTATCACGGTGTTTCTGACGATGATGGTATGTATCGGGTGGGAGCACTTCTTCTTGATCTTAAAGATCCGACGAAGATCATCGGGCGTACTGATCATCCCCTTCTTGAGCCTGATATGCCCTACGAACAGAGTGGTGAAGTTGCGAACGTCGTGTTTCCGTGCGGAAACGTGATTATCAAAGACCGTTTATTTATTTATTACGGCGGTGGCGATAAAGTGGTTGGGGTCGCAAGTATTAAGGTTAGTAAGTTGCTTGAGGTTTTGCAGTAGGGGTCTTTGAGATTAAAAAACAGCCACATGGCTGTTTTTGTTTTGTGCCCGAGGTGGGAGTCGA
This sequence comes from Candidatus Colwellbacteria bacterium RIFCSPLOWO2_02_FULL_44_20b, assembly GCA_001817765.1. GTDB lineage: Bacteria > Patescibacteriota > Minisyncoccia > UBA6257 > Colwellbacteraceae > O2-12-FULL-44-13. The sequence goes on from MHIZ01000038.1 coordinate 15,898, forward strand.
ACCCACATGAGCTTGCGCTCACAACATTTTAAGTGTTGCGCGTATACCATTCCGCCACCCGGGCATTGGAGGCCACGGTGGGATTCGCACCCACGCATAGCGGTTTTGCAGACCGCCGCGTTAACTTCTTCGCCACGTGGCCTTACTTATGGAGTTTATTGGCTCTCGAGCAACTTTTCAATGTTCGCGGCTTTCGCGGCGCCTGTATCAAGGCCGAAATGAATCTGCGGCATCGGTTTAATATTCAATTTTCTCAACAATAAAAATTGAAGCTGACTTCTCATTCTTTCTAATATCCTCATCACGCTCTTTTCTTTTTCCTGCGGCACGACGCCGATTTTTATTTCAGCAGTTTCAAGCTTTCTTGAAACTTCAACGCCTGTTATTGTCACCAGCGCGCCCCTAAAGTCGAGCTCTCTTATGATGAGCTTACTTAATTCTTCCTGGATTAAACTGTCGAGCCGCTCACGACGGTGTTCCATTTCTTTAATCTTAATACATTACAAGGTGATCGCCGGGCTTCACTTCTGTTGTTGCTTCACAGAGCATTCCGCATTCATTTCCCTCACATACTTCGCGCACGTCTTTTTTCTCTTCCTGAAGGTTCAAAATTTTTCCCGTACCGATTACTTCTTCGCCGCGTTTAATTTCAACTGGGATGTTTGCTTTTAACACACCTTTTACAACTTTACCGCCGACAACTTGGCATTTTTCTTTTGTGCCGAATGTTTTTAGAACCTCGAGTTCCGCGACAACATGCTTTCCATATTCCTTTTCGAAATATTCTTCGAGAAGTTTTATGAGTTCATAGATGATTTCTGATGAGAAGATTCGAACTCCTTGAGCGCGCGCCAGACTTTCCGCGGCTTTGTTTACTTTTGTTCGAAATACAATGATTGGAGCTTTTAAAGAAATAACTGCCTTTACGTCTCCATCTGTTACTTCACCGACTGAAGCGTGTATGATTTTTACTTTTTTATTTTCGATTTCGAGCGCCTCGATGATCTGAGTTAGGGCCTCAAGCGAGCCGGCAACATCAGCCTTTAATACCACTGGGAGCATATCGGGCGTCATTTCACTCATTATTTTTCCTGCCGCGTCTTTTTCTTCAGCAATCTCAAGGTCACCCGTTACGAATTTTTCACCGGCCTTCGCTAAATCAGGTAGGCCGATGATTAATGCCGGAGCGCAGGGTTTTAATTCTTTTACCTTTTCTCCAAGAAAATTCTCGAGGATTTTTACTTTCCCTTTTATACTTGGGGTTTTTATTTCATCACCTTCCCTGAGTGTTCCGTTTTTTATGATGAGTGTTGCGGTGGCGCCACGGCGATTGTCCCGTTCCGCTTCGATTACATATCCTGTTGCGGGCGTTTCTGGGTCGTACGTATATCCTTCGACTTCAGCGTGAAGAAGAATTAAATCAAGGAGTTCATTGATACCTTGTCCACTTTTGCTATTTACCGCTTGCCAACTCACATCACCGCCGTATCCTTCAAGGATAATTCCTTCCGTCATCAATTGAGATTTCGCTTTTTCGATATCGGCGTTATTTTTATCAACCTTCGTGATCGCGACAACAAAAGGAGTCTCGGACTCCTTTAAAATTTTAATCGCTTCTTTTGTTTGATCTTTTACTCCGTCGTCAGCGGCAATAACAAGAACTGCGATATCGGCAACTGTCGCGCCGCGAGCACGCATTTTTGAAAATGCTTCGTGACCAGGAGTATCAATGAAGGTGATTTTTTTGTCATTATGAAGCACCTCATACGCGCCGATTGATTGCGTGATGCCGCCAGCTTCGCGTTCGGCTATTGAAGTTTTCCTAATGTAGTCGAGGAGCGTAGTTTTACCGTGGTCAACGTGTCCCATAACGACGACGATCGGAGGGCGCACTTCTAAGTTACCAGCTTTTTCTTTGCTTTGTGTCATCGTAGGAAAGGAGGGTTATATACTCTCTCGAACCGAAGAAAGTGTGCTTGAACATTAGCAGAAACAATGGACAAAGGCAAGATTCATCGGTATTATACTTCTAGATTAGAGATCGTTTTACCGCCTTCGTCCTTTGGTGAAATTCAGGACTACGGCGAGATAAAGGAGAGGTGCTAGAGTGGCCGAATAGGACACGGTGCTAACGTGTTAAGGGGGAAACCCCTTCGTGGGTTCGAATCCCACCCTCTCCGCTTGGAGGTTTGGTGAAGGATAGAAAAGTATTAAAGGTCGGATTATACGCTTAACTTTCATGGATACTATTTCAAATCAGCCCGTTTCTCAGGAGACTGTCACTCCTTTGGAATCGGCACCACCATCTTTTCGTCTTACGCCTGCTCTTTTTGGAGGGCTTGGGGCGGGAATTGTTGGAGGCGTTCTTTGGGGGCTTATTGTTTCATGGACGGGATATGAACTTGGCTACGCGGCGTGGGGTCTTGGGCTTCTTGTTGGATTCACGGTTGTTTTTACAGCAAAGGGCGCGAGAGGGTTGCCTTTCCAGATTATTGCTAGCATTTCGAGTATTCTTGGGATTCTCATTGGAAAATATTTTGCATTTGTTTCTATTTTTAAGGATGTCGCAGAGACAGAACTTGGGGTTGAAATCGCTCAAGCGGTTTCTGCCTTCTCGATTGCCATGATTCGAGTGTTTGTTGAAAACATCACAACGATCTTGGGCGGTTATGATATTCTCTGGGTTGTACTTGCTGTCGTAACTGCATGGCGGATGACTGGAGTTCGTAAAACCTCTGAGGCTTAATTTTTCTTTATGAATATCAAAAACCCACGAAAATTTCGTGGGTTTTTAGTTTTTGTTTTAAGGTATCGACGCTATTTTACTTTGGAAGTTCTGCGAGTGGTAGTACAAGATTTCATCATTTAGGCATATAAGACATACCGTGATGGTATACTTTTTTTGTTGTATATATAGAGTACCTATGTATAAGCGCATTGTTGTAAAAATAGGCACGAAAGTACTTTCACGGGAGAATGGTCATATCAATGAGTCTGTCCTTGAAAATATTGTCGGGCAAATTTCCGACCTTAAAAAGAGCGGAGTTGAGATTGTTCTTATTACCTCTGGTGCCGTTGCCTCTGGCCGCGGTCTTTTCAAACTAGCGGGCAAAATAGAGACGGTTACGGACAAGCAGGTTTTTGCCGCGATTGGCCAAGTGAAATTGATGGAGATATATGCGAAACTTTTTGAAAAGCGAAATTATCTTTGCGCTCAAATTCTCGTAACCAAGGAAGATTTTAGGGATCGCGGCCACTACCACAATATGCGTCGTTGTTTTCTTAATTTGCTTCGCGATGGCGTTGTGCCGATTGTCAACGAGAATGATGTCGTTGCTATTAAAGAACTCGTTTTTACCGACAACGACGAACTAGCGGGACTTATTGCGGCGCAGTTAGAGGCAGACGCGCTTATTATTCTTACTAGCGTTGATGGCGTTTTGGATGGCAGTCCTTCAAACCCATCTTCAAAAACTATTCCTGAGATTGATTTCAAAAACATCACCTCGTTTCAAAGATATGTCGTACAAGAGAAAACAGATGTCGGGCGCGGAGGTATGACGACGAAATTCGCAATCGCAAAGAAGCTTGTTTCTTCTGGGATCACGGTACATATTGCTCGCGGTACACGAAAAAATGTTTTGCGTAATATTGTTACTAATCGCGCAGTCGGCACAAAATTTGTTCCGCTTAAAAAGACAAGTAGTGTTAAGCGGCGTCTCGCGTACTCGGAGGGTTTAACAGCGGGTGCTCTTGTCGTCAATAAACGCGCGGGCGACATGCTTATCTCCAAAGAACATTCGATGAGTTTGTTGCCAGTTGGCATCACTAAAATCGAGGGGGATTTCAAAAAAGGCGACGTTATCGAGATACGAGATATATGCAACAAAAAAATTGGCTTTGGTATTAGCGCTTACGACTCAGACAAGATTAAAGAGATGGTAGGAAAGAAGGGTGGCCGACCTGTTGTGCATTATGACTATATGTTTATCGAGTAACGCGCTTAGGTATATTAGTTGGTTTGTGTTGCCCGTTAAAAATTAATTTGGACGAGGTACAATAGATATATGGCAACAAGTCGAATCACGTGGGATGTCGAGGAGATGCCGCTACGGGCGCGGGGGTTTTCGTGGTACGCGATCGCGTTTCTTATCGCGCTTGGGGGCATTTATTTCGCTTTTACGCAAGAGAATTACTTGTTCGTTGTAATCCTTTTTCTTTCATACACGCTTCTTATGTACGCGTGGAATCGGACACCGCGTACTGTCCTTTTTGAGGTTAATCAAGATGGGATTCTTATTGAAGGAAAAAAATCGTACCTTTACGCAGACTTTCGAGGATTTGCGATACTTGAACTTCCCTCTTCTCGTTTGCTTGTTTTACAGCCAAAACAAAAAGCAAAACCGTATTTGAAGATTCCTCTGCCGCCGGAGGATACCGATCATAAGGTTGAGGAATTTTTGACTAATTTCCTGAAGCGGATAGAATACGAGGAGTCTTTAAGCGATGTTCTTTTGCGACTTATCGGGTTTTGACATTATGCTCTCGTCGTTCCCTTCTCCGCTCTCGCGTACTCGAGCTTCGAAAGGGCAAGGGGTAGTAATTTTTTACTTCCTGTTCTTCCGAAGCTTGGGCAATGGCTCAGGCGCAAAAAAGCTCTCGTCGTTCAACGGATAGGACGCAAGATTGCGGATCTTGCAATAGAGGTTCGATTCCTCTCGAGAGCACTTAGATTAAGGGGATATAATTTTTATGAAACGATTCGTTATTATTTTTGTTCTTTTCTCTTCTGGTTTTTTACTTGGTTTTTTCCTGAATCAACACAAGGACGCGCCCCAGACCTCTTTGGAACACCGAGAGGGGGGCTACGATCTTATCAACCCCTTACTTGAATGCACTTCCGATAGGGCACAAGAGCTTCGTCCTTTTGAAGATGTTATTGCTCAACTTGTCCGGGATGTTCAAAGAGAGCATGGGGTTACTGAGGCGGCTGTTTATTTTCGAGATTTAGACACAGGAAAATGGCTTGGTGTTAATGAACGCGAACTTTTTACCCCCGCAAGCCTTGTGAAGGTGCCTATTATGATGGCCTACTTAAAAGAGGCTGAAGCCGATCCAGACTTACTTCAAAAGAAGCTTGTTTATAATCCTACATCCTTTAAAGATTCTGTTCAGAATGTCGAACCGAGAGAAACTCTTATTCCAGGGAATTCCTATACCATTCAAGACCTTATTGAACGGATGATTACCTTTTCTGACAATCGCGCTATGGATCTTCTTTTAGAATTCGGAACGGGGGAAAAGGTTCTTGAACGGACTTTTATAGATCTTGATATTCAGGTTGATCATCTACCAGATCCCGATCGAGAGACTGATATTCTTTCTGTTAAAGAGTACGCTGGTTTTTTCCGAATCCTTTACAATGCCTCCTACCTTAATCGTGCTTTTTCTAATATAGCGCTTTCTATCTTATCGAATGTTGACTTCGTTGGCGGCCTATCAGCCGGTGTTCCTTTTGGTGTTGTTGTTGCTCATAAATTCGGGGAACGGGAGACTTCGACAGGTATGCAACTTCACGATTGCGGGATTATTTATCATCCGCTTCGCCCCTATCTTCTTTGTATTATGACTCGAGGAAAGAACTTTAATCATCTTGAAGAAGCTATCTCATATATTTCGCACGGAGTCTACGAGGAAGTAGACCGACAGATTAAGGCGAGGATTTACTAGTTTATTGACCTAAGCTTTTTCTTGACGTTTTTTTGTTTATTTGCTGTTATGGTTCTAGTAACTTAAAGGTCCTTTGATATTTTACTCCTTTTAATTTATACAAAGCGTTGCTTTGTTTTTATGCCTATGTCTCGTGGCTCTCGTCCATACCCCCTAACCCCTACTCAAAGCGAAATTGGAAGTACTCTTTTGGAATTTGGGACTCTCGGCTCTCCCCAGTCTTTTCAAGATCTCGAGAAGCTTGTTTTTTCCATAAGACTTTGCTCTGAGGAAATTCTTCGAGCTGAGAGGGAGTACGCGCAAAATATTGCCCAACTCGAGTCTGAAAAGCAGGAAGAAATTGAGTCCTGGAAAGAGAAAATCAAGGAATTTGGATTAATCATCCATGCATACGCATCTAAGAACCGTGATGAACTCACTCATCATGGAGAACGGAAGACGATTCTCTTTTCCAAACATGGAAGTATCGGATGGAAAAAAAGTTTTTCGCGACTCGAGACAGATTCAAGTTGGAAGAATGTCTTATCGCGAATTAAGCGTTATTTCTCACAGAAGGAACAAAGACACTTTCTTCGTGTTAAGGAAGAAGTGAATAAACAAGCACTTCTTCGGGCAGATGAGTCAATTCGCGAAAAAGCGGGCGTTCGAATTATTTTCGGAAAAGAATACTTTTTCGTGAACCCGAGCAAGCTTGATAAGAAAATCGCAGAAGATATTCAAGAACTTTTGCGTGTTACTTCTTAATCACTCGCCTTTACCCCGTTCTTACGAGCGGGGTTTTGCTTGCAAAAAGTAAGGCACAACGGTTAAATATAAATAAGCAACGCGGGTATCGTATACTGGTATTACCTCAGCTTTCCAAGCTGATGAAGGGGGTTCGATTCCCCCTACCCGCTCCATAATATTACAAAGACCAGTTCGGTTGGGAAATGCAGTTTTTTGTATTCCCACTTTTTTGATTGGGCGGCGATTTCGAATTGTTTCGTATAAAAGTCAGTCATTCCTTTTTCTTTGCCGCTGATTGTTTTTGTTGGGAATGAGACTACGGCGTATTTACATTTTTGCTTCTCAATTGCGGTAATTCCCGCCCCTTTTTCCTGCATTTCGAGTACAGGATAGGTTTTGAGGAATAAAGCGACGTCAGCTTTCGGAAATTCATTTTTATTAATCACGTCTCCGACTTGCACTTTCGGCACGGGAATAGGTTTTAGAACTGTAAACGCCTTTTTCAGAAAGCTTACCTCTTCTTCGTCTATATCAAATGCTTGATATATCGTCTCTTTCGGGAGGTTCATCCAAAAGACCGTAAGCGGGTTTAGGCCGCAGGCACAATCAATAATTGAGTTCGGAACTCCCGTTATTTCAAAAATATCTTTATAAAACCTGTCGAGTACCTCAAGGCGTTCATTCGTCGAACTGTGAAGAGCGAGAATTTTCTTAATTGCTTCTTTTTCGTTTTTCCCTTCTTTTAAATCACCCTTCAACCTTGTAAGTGCTTTTTTAAGATTTGGTCGAATACCGTAATACGCGTCCCATATCTGGTGGAGCATATTTCGAGCCTCCTTTTCAGCGTTTTTTTCGCCGTATTTTGTAACTGCGTTATCTACAATCCGTTCGATTGTTCCTTTATAGAGCGGTTTATACTTTCTTGATTCTTCAATTTTCTTTGCTATATTCATTTATAACCGTAACCTTTTTGTTCTTGACCCGTAACCTTTTCTCATAACCTTTTGCCTGTCTTTCTTCTTTTTGATACGATTACAGTATGCAGATTGGCAGAAGATCAATGTTCGGAATTCTTGTTATTGTTGGTGTTGTTATTGTTTTTACTATTATTTACCAGAATTTTTTTGCTCCACCAGAGACTCCTTCAGATAACAATCTTACCGCAACTGTATCGAAGAGTGCTTCCGAACTCAAGCCCACTTCCCAACCGGAGTCTTTGCCGGCAGAAGAGCAAGCATCTGAACCTCAATCCCTTTTTCCCTTATCGTTTGAGGGACTTTCAGAAGAACTTGAGTCGCTTGACGCACTTGATACTTCTCTAGAGTCATCTGAATCGCAAGGGTCGAATCCAATTAATTAAGCCTCTTTTTTACAGGCTTAGCCGTAACTTTGGGGTCTTTATCCCGTTTTATTATGCAGGACGAGCGCGAACTTATACAACGATCAAAGGAGGGTGAGGGCGAAGCCTTTGGTTTGCTTTACGACCTATATCTACCAAAGATATATCGCTTCGTCCTTTTTAAGGTAAACCATCGTGAGGAGGCTGAAGACCTCACCCACCAGACCTTTATGCAGGCTTGGGAAAAGATTGGAACGTATGTCCACGGAGACTTTCCCTTTTCAAGCTGGCTTTATCGGATTGCGCGGAATTTGGTTATTGACCATTACCGTAAGTCGAAACCGACAGTCAGTATTGAGACGATTGAAGTCTCAGAAGAGCGAGTACTTTCTTACGAACCCTCGAACGCGGCGCGGCTTGATTTAGAGCAAGAGCAAGCGGCTGTTTTTCGAGCAATTCAAAAGCTTACTCCTAGCCAGCAGGACGTTATTATCATGCGATTTGTCGATGAGCTTTCTCTTAAAGAAACAGCCGCGGCAATCCATAAAAGCGAGGGCGCGGTTAAGCTTCTTCAACACCGAGCGCTTATGAATCTGAAGAAATTACTTCGAGATGGAACCAATTCTTAAAACAATCAGGGAGTTGCGGGCGATCCAACCGAGTGATGAATTTCGAACTCGGACACGCCTCCTTTTTACCACTTCTTCACGCATGGGTATTTTTACATACCCGCGACTTAGTTTTCTTCAAACGTTTCATGTTGCCGCAGCGCTTACCGCCACGGCACTTTTGGTTACTGCAGTTTTCGGCGGTTCTCATTATTTAAAACAAGCTTTTATTCCGAAAACTTTTGTTGGTCTTAATAACAGCGAGCTTCTTACCGAAGCAAACCTTCTTCAAAATGATATTGATATCAACCTTCAAGAGGCTGATTATTATACCAAGGATTCTCGTCGAACCGTCGCAGCTGCCCTTCAGGAGGCATTCGTTACGAGCCCCGGTCATTTAAATGCTTCGGTTATCGAACGAGAAATGAGGGCTTTTACTATCGAGGATCCGACTAATGAAGAAATTAACAGACTTTTAGAACAAGCTACCCTATGAACCGTCTTTCTATCATTTTTGCAACTTTACTCAGTGTCTTACTTTTTGTCGTAGGGGCTTCTTCTGTTTTTGCCGTAGCTTCTCAAAAGGTTCAGCAGGCAGCAGACGATGTCCAAACTAGCGTTGATGAGCTTCTTACTGTTAAAGATACTGAGCTTAGCGAAGAAGGGCGGCTTATTGGAGAATTGGATGCGCGCAAAAAAGTGCTTCAACAGGTTCTTGATCTTTCACTTAAAGAGATTGAGGATTTGAGCACCAAGCTTGTGGCTTTTAAAGATCTTGAAACGTCAGACCTTGAGCTTCGTGATCGCTTCTCAGAAACTCTTCAGACATATCTTCTTAGTTACCAAGATTTTCAGAAACAACTCGAGGCGGCCATAACGCTCGATTCAGTTAAGGAACTCGCGAAGACAATAAAAGATTGGCGAGAAGAAATTTATGATCCCACCGTCAAAGAGGTGGCAGATTTTATTATTGTTCTTCAGGGCGAAGATTTTTTGGGCGTCGCACTTACTCGACTTCAAAAGATTTCCATAGATATCCAGAAACTCGAAAAAGCCGGTTTTCTTGAGAGTGGCCGATTTAATGAGGCTCTCAAGACCGCTACAGCAAATCTTGAATCAGCCGATACCTCATTTAGCGAGGCTCATTCTCTTGTTCTTCTAAAAAACACCCCTCAACCTGAGGCTTCTGATGAATCAAATAAACAACTAGAGATTCCTTTAGACAACGTATCATCCCAACCATTGCAGTCTTTACCCCCAGAGTTGGATGAACCGGAAATTTCGCAACCTACCCCAGACGTTTCTTCCTCTTTAGAAGATGAGTCATTAACCCCGCCGCAACCGACGCCACGAGATTTTGTTCAGAGGGGGCTTAACCAGATCAAAGTAACATATGGTGTTTTTATCGAGATCAGTACGAGTGTTAAAAAAGCTCTAAATCTTTAGTAGGAGGTACCTTTACAATGATATAAAATACTCCGCGCACGGCGGAGTATTTTATTACGTACTATCTCTATATAAGAAAAGTTTATTTGACAGCTTCTTTCAACATTTTCCCAGCTCTAAACTTGGGAACAGTCGAGGCCGCGATTTGGATTTTCTCGCCAGTCTTTGGGTTTACGCCCATTCGAGCGGCCCGTTTCGCGACTTTAAACACACCAAAACCTGTAAGAGCTATTTCTTCCCCACGGCTTAATGATTTCGTAATTGTGTCAAAGACTGCTTCAACCGCTGTTTCAGCCATTTTCTTTGTTTCAAAGCCGGCTGCTTTCATTACCGCTTCGACGAATTCTGGTTTTTTCATTGATTATTACTTTAAATTCCTTTATCTACGCTCGACCTTTTGACCGTTCTATTATAGCAAATTGGCCTTTTAGGGCAAAACCAGGAGATTATTTTGCGTATTCCACGGCTCGGACCTCGCGAATTACATTAACCTTGATTTCGCCCGGATATTTTAGCTCAGATTGGATTTTCGCGGCAACATCACGGGCTAATTGGAGCGCTCCGAAGTCGTCTATCTTTTCGGGAACTACGAAAATGCGAAGTTCTCTACCAGCTGAAACAGCGTATGAATTTTTAACACCCACAAAGCTATTTGCAATTTTTTCCAGATCTCCAAGCCGCTTGATGTAATTTTCGAGTGTGCCGCGACGAGCGCCCGGACGAGCCGCTGATAAGATGTCCGCGGCGGTAACGACATATGCTTCCGGGCTCGCGAATGGATAATCATCATGATGCGATTGCATCGCTTTGATGACATCTTCGCTTACGCCGTATTTTTTCAGAATTTTAATTCCCAGTTCGACGTGCGTTCCCTGCACTTCATGGTCAATTGCTTTACCAATATCGTGCACGAGCGCTCCTTTTTTTGTAATTTCAACATTCAGGCCAAGTTCGGTCGCGATCATTCCCGCAATATGAGCCATTTCAATTGAATGATTTAAGACGTTCTGACCAAAACTTGTACGAAAATGAAGCCTGCCTAAGAGTTTCACAATTTCTTTCGGAAGATCCAGGACGCCGACTTCATAGATCGCGGCTTCACCGATTTCTTCCATACGTTTATCGAGTTCAGCTTTCGCTTCATCTACTTTTTCCTCAATTTTTGCCGGTTGGATGCGGCCATCTTTGATGAGTTTTTCAAGCGTCAGGCGCGCAACTTCGCGGCGGAGCGGATCGAACGAAGAAATGATAATCGTGCCCGGCACCTCATCGATAATGAATTCAGCGCCCGTGAGTCTTTCAAGCGTACGGATATTCCGTCCCTCTCGGCCAATTATTTTTCCTTTAATATCTTCTTCGGGCAAATCAAACGCGGACGTTGTGATCTCCGAAACACTCGAGCGAGCATACCGTTGGATAGCGGTTGTCATAATATCAACACTTTTCTTTTCAATTTCTTCTCTGCGTTCCTTATCGAGCTTTTGCATAAGCAGAACGAGATCGTCCTTATGTCGCTTCTCTGTTTCTTTTAATAGTCTGTCCTTCGCCTCTTCGGTTGAGAGACCAGCAACTTCAGCAAGTTCTGTCTCTGTTTTCGTTTTTATTTCGTCGATTTGAGCTTTCGCGACTTTGAGTTTTTCAATCTCACTTTCAACTGTTTTTGTTTTATTTCTTAATTCGTCCTCTCTTTCGTCGAGCGATTCTTCTTTTTTAATCGTTCTTTCTTCGAGGCGCGCGAGACTCGTTTTCCTTTCGCGTTCTTCCTTCATTGTTTCATCCAGAAGCGCCGCGGCTTTATTTTGCGCGTCGAGGACTACTTGTTTGGCTTCCGACTTTGCGGAGAGGAGTTCGGTCTGGATTTTTCTGTCAACCGAGTTAGCTCGTTTGACCGCCAGGACTTCTCGAATAACGTAGCCTACTGCTGTTCCTAAGATAAGCAAAACTCCACCCGCTACAATTGGGCTGATTTCTGTCATTGTTTAAGATATGAATTACTAATTGGTTCATTAGAACAAATTTGACTTTTTCTACTATCAATCATAGCTTGAGGCGCGTTTTTTTGTCAAAAAGAGCGTATTTTCTTATACTTAGACCGTGAAACGAACTTTTGTTCTTGTTGTTCTCGACGGTTGGGGTATTGGACGGAAGGATGACTCAAATCCGATCCATGTTTTTAATCCCCCGACGCTTAGCTACATCCAACACCACTTCCCTGCGGGGACACTCCAGGCGTCTGGCGTTGCCGTCGGGCTTCCGTGGCAAGAAGAAGGTAATAGCGAGGTTGGTCACCTGACGATTGGCGCGGGGCGCGTTATTTATCAGCACTACCCACGTATTAACGCGGATATAACAAGCGGGCAATTTTTTAAAAATCCTACTCTTTTACAAGCAATCAATCATGCTCGAAGCAATAATTCGATACTTCATCTTGTCGGTATCCTTACAAAAGGAACTGTTCATAGCGCTTTTGAACACCTTCTCGCTCTTGTAAAACTCGCCGAACGAGAAAAAATTGCTTATCAACTTCATCTTTTTACCGATGGCAAAGACGGGCCTCTTAAGGCGGCTCTTGAACTACTCCA